>CAOJYR010000009.1 GCA_948465965.1 uncultured Mycoplasmatota bacterium | reverse complement strand
AAAATTAGCATAAGAAAACCTCTAGAAAAAATTCTAGGGGTTTGTCTACAATCTGGAAAAAGACAGAATTATGTCTTTTTTATACTATTTTCTCATTTTTGATTTAGGGTGTTCACAAACATAAATAAATAATATATGCACATTATTAATAGCGGAGCTACTATAATTATTAAAAAACCATCACGAGAGAATAGATATTTAGTAATTAATCCTATAAAAGGGATTTCTATTCTATAAGTTCCTATTATACAACTACTGTCTATATTTTCTATTTTATTTGATCTTTCATTTACTACTTGAAAGATTTTAGAGTGTGTTTTCGTTGTTATAATGTTATTAATCGTTCCAGTTCTTATTGCTTGTTGGTTATTTTCAAAATAAATATATGCTACCAGATCTTCTTTAGATAGCTTTTCTATTGCTACATTTTTGACAATTATTAAATTATTAGATTCTTTATAAGTTTTATCTAAAGTTACTAAGTAGTAATTATGAATATGCATAATTCCACGATCATCCATATTATATAGTAATATAGTGGTTATTATTGCTATAATTATTACCATTATTATTATGCTCTTTGCTAATATCGTTATATATTTTTTCATGTATTTTCTCCATTTATAAAGAAAAAAAGCTTAGCGCTTTTTATTGTTGATTATTTTGATCTACTGTAATTGGTTGAATTTGTGGTATTACTAAAGTCGGTTCTGCTTGTGGTGTTTGAACTGGTTGTTGTGCAGCAGGTCCCGCTATATTAGAAATTGGAATAGATTGTGTATTTTCTAAAGGATTTGCTCCTCCATATATTTGATGTTGTTCTTGATTTAAATTTATATTATTTACTGCTGGATTTGCCCCTCCATATATAACTGGTTGAGGTTCAACTGTAGCTTGTGGTGTTGGGGTTACTGATTCTACTGCTGGTGTAGTCATCATCTCTGGAGTTTGTATAACTGGTTCTACTGTTGGTGCAGCCATCATATCTGGAGTTTGTACAACTGGTTCTACTGTTGGTGCAGCCATCATCTCTGGAGTTTGTACAACTGGCTCTACTGTTGGTGCAGCCATCATCTCTGGAGTTTGTACAACTGGCTCTACTGTTGGTGCAGCCATCATATCTGGAGTTTGCATGACTGGTTCTACTGTTGGCGCAGCCATCATGTCTGGAGTTTGTACAACTGACTCTACTGTTGGCGCAGCCATCATATCTGGAGTTTGTACAACTGGCTCTACTGTTGGCGCAACCATCATGTCTGGGGATTGTACAACTGGTTCTACTGTTGGTGCAGCCATCATCTCTGGAGTTTGTATCGCTTGATCTACTACTGGAGTAGTCATATTTGGAGTTAATGCTTCTACTGGTTGTCCATTTATATCTGGTGCAGCCATTTCAACTTGTGGAGTTATAGTATCCGCTGTTTGTTGCATATTTTCCATTGCAGGAACAGCCATATCCACTGGGGCTTGGCCTGGTAAATCCGTTGGAATTGGTTGTGGAATATTCATGATAGAATCATTGTTATTCATTACTGGCGAATTCATTTCTGGTAATGGCTCACCATTCATTATTCCTGGTTCTGGTGCAATTGTATTTGGTTGATTCATTTGTGGTTGCATTACATCATTTATATTATCAGTTGGCAGCTCTTGATCCTTTTTCTTCTTACTAGATGTCACAATTAAAATTATTAAAGCTATTATTAATAATAGTACTCCACCTGTTATTAGCATTCCTGGTATTGTTAAAAACCAACTAAAATCAAAATTCATATTTATCTACTCCCTTATTTTTATTCTATTATCATGATAACAAAAAAAAGATTATATTGCAAACATTTTGTTTACTAGACATTCTATTTACAATGTAAATAATGTCCAATAATCTTTTTTAGGTGGATTTATCTTAAATATCATGTTTTCTTTCGTAGTAGGATGTGTAAATTCTAATTTATAAGCATAAAGAGCAATTTGTGTATTATCTTTTATACCATAGCGATTATCTCCACATAAAGGGTATCCTCTGCTAGAGAATTGTACTCTTATTTGATGATGCCTTCCTGTTTTCAAATCAATTTCTACTAATGTTTTCTGTTTTTTAGAGTTTCTTTGTAATACTTGATAATTTAATATTGAAAGTTTACCATCCTCTGATACAATCGTATTTCCATTAGGTTGTTTTTTTAAATAGTCTTTAAATTCTCCATTACCACTTGGAATAATTCCATTTATAATTGCCAAGTACGTTTTTTTGAATTTTTTATCTTGAATTTGTTTTGATAACCTGCTAGCAGCTTTGGATGTTTTTGCGAAAACCATTATGCCACCTACTGGTCTATCTAATCTATGAACCAAGCCTATATAAACGTTTCCTGGTTTATTATATTTTTCTTTTATATATTCTTTTACCATTGTTAATAAGTCTTTATCCCCTGTTCTATCACCTTGACTTAAAATATTGGCTTTCTTTTCTACAACAATTATGTGATTATCTTCATATAATATATTTAATTTATTCATTGGATTCCCATCTTCCATAAATACCACAAGGTAAAACTAGGTTGTTTGTTGTATCCTTTAGACCAATCTCTCCACATTTTATTTTTCCTTCTTTGTGTTTATCTACAGTTAGTGTTAATAAATTTTTTAATACAGTTGATGAAAGGCCAGTTGTATAAGAATTTATTAAAAAGAACAAAGGATTATCACTTAAAATCTCTGTACAAATGGTTACTAAATAATTTAAGTTTTTCTCAATATCCCAAACCTCTCCATTCGCTCCACGTCCATAACTAGGTGGGTCCATGATAATCGCATCATACTTATTTCCTCTTCTAATTTCTCTTTGAACAAATTTTACTACATCATCTACTAAATATCTAATTTCAGCTTTTTCATAGCCAGACGATTTGACATTTTCTTTGCACCAATCTACCATACCACGAGATGAATCAACATGCGTTACAGCAGCTCCTGCTGAAAGACAAGCTACTGTTGCACCACCTGTATAAGCAAATAAATTTAGAACTTTTATTTTTCTATTTGCTTTTGTTATTTTTTCAATCATAAAATCCCAATTTACTGCTTGTTCTGGAAAAAGTCCTGTATGCTTAAAACCCATTTGCTTTATATTAAAGGTTAAGTTCTTATAATTAATTTTCCAACTGGTAGGTGTTTGTTTTAAATTCTCCCAGTGACCTCCCCCTTTATTACTACGATGATACACTGCATTTATCTTTTCATAATGCTTTTCTAGTAATTTTCCATTATCCCAAATGATTTGAGGATCTGGTCTTAGTAAATATATATTTCCCCAACGTTCTAATTTTTCACCACGTGATGTATCTATTAATTCATAGTCTTGCCAGTTATTTGCTTCTAACATATGCTTCACCTCATTCATACTCACAGGTATTGTATCAAATATAAATTTTATTTTCAATTAAAAAGACACTTTGTGCCTTTTAAGAAAACATTTTTCCATATGTAGTTATTAAAGTAGTTGGTCCATAATATAATATTTTATCTTTGTAATATTTTGTTAGTGTTTCATCCTTTTGTAATTTATATTTACATGTTACATCTGCATATTTGTTACACTCTTTAGCATTGGTAGCTAGTGTTCTATATATTTCGTTGTTTGTTTTTAAATAAACTAGGCTTTTATTATTAGAATTATAACTAAAGTCTATTATTTCTCCATTATAATCTACTTTATAATAAGCTACTTTCTTATCTTGTAATATATATGGACTATTATAACTTTCCCTATTAATTATGTAATTATAAATGTTCCCATCACTCGATAAGACATAGTATGATCCCGCACTCTGGTCTGCGGTAATAACCTTCTTAACTGTAGAATCTTCAAATAGCAATTTATATATCTCATAGGAATTGTCATTAACCGTTACTTCTGTATATGGTGTTGATGAAGTGTTTGCTGGTGTATAATAAAGTTTACCATCTTCCGCTTTTATAATATTATCATCTAATGTTGCCACTACTTTACCGGTGAACGGTGACATTTTACAGTTTTCTTTGTTAGCGTATTGCTGGTTTAGGGAGACTTCATAGATTGTTCCTTCTTCAGTAATTGCAAATTTATCATTCATATAGGATATTTTCTTATACGATGTATCTTTATCATTTTTAGGCATTAAATCACTACATATAAACTCATTTGATGCTAGTGAAAACCCTGCATGTCTAATATCTCTTGTTACATTTCCATTACATCCTGTTAAAATAAAAGTAAGTATTACTACAACAATTATAGTTTTTAATTTATTCATATTCTCTCCTACCTTTTATAAAACTATAACATAATTTTTTTGTTTTTTTAATAAATAAGTTTATTTTTATTCTTTATTTACATAGTAATATTCTTAAAATTGGTATTTTTCTAAATCCACTCTATATTCTTTTACTTCTATCTTCTCTTTTTCTAATCTTCTTTTTTGTCCTTCTAATCCACCAAAAGCAAAATTCTTGGATAAATGTCCTTTGCTATTTACTACTTTATAACATGGGTATTTCTTCTCATCTGGATTATTATGTAAGATGTTTCCTACCACTCTTGATAAGTTTTTATTTCCTAAATATTCAGCAATTTGCTTATAGGTTACCACTTTACCTTGTGGAATTTTGGTTAAATATTCATATACTTTTTCCTTCATATATTTTACTTTCCTTTTATTATAAATTATAAAAAATAGTTTCGTCTGTCTTTTAGTGGAACTTTTTTTAAAATTAGTTCTGCTTCTTTTTTATACTTTTCATCTTCATGGGTAATAAGCCCAAAATCATTTGTGGTTAAAATTTCAAATGATTTCTTATTTTCATTAAACTTTACTTGTGGTATTTGCTTAATGTTATACCCCATTATTATATAATTGAAATATGCCTCATACTTATTCATTTTTGTAGTAGTTATTGTTTTACTCCATTGTGATTCTATTTTATCAAAACCAATCGTTTGAACAGCAAAGTCTTCCATAAATTCTTCCTGTGTATGCCAAGATAGCTCATTATCGTTTATTTCTTTAGCTGCTTCAACTATACTATTTACAATAAAATTATCATATTCCTTATATTCTTTTATCAAATCTATATCTATTTTCTTTTTATTCATTACTAAACTACTCGGATAATTTTTTAAGACTTCTAAAGAATTATTACAGTGATTTAATAAATATAGAAAATAGTCATATACTACAATTTTACTATCTAGTAGCATTAATATTATATCTTTGCAGTCATTGGAATATAAATTTTCTAATGAAGGATGGTAGTGAAATGGTAATAAGCAGTTCATATTTATAAAATTTCTAACATCACCTGCTGTTAATTTACCATTTATAATTTCTTCTTTTTTATCTACTAAATCATTTCTTAATTTTTGAAGTGTTTCTTTTTCATTAATTTGCTTTAATGATAAATTCTTCTTTTTTCCTATAATATTAAAAGAAGTTTCTATTTCCTCATAAAAGTTCGCACTAAAATGCTCACTCGTAGTATAATATAACTTACCATTTGGAGTAATAAAGGCTGGTGTTATTTTTAGTATCGTAGAAGTTGCTCCTATCTTTTTATTTTCTTCTGTTAGGGTTGCAAGTTCTACAGATATATTTTTCTTTTCTACTTCTTCATAAAATGGAATTGTCATATTATCACCACCTATTGGTTATGTATTATAACATAATTTCGTAATGTATTTCACTTTTTTTATTATTATATAATTACTTATGCGTTTTCTTTTTTATAATAATAACAGCAAAGTCAATTATCATAAGTATAATTAATAAATATGTAATAGAATTCGGGATTAAATAAATAAATTTATTTAGTATAGGTTGTATAACATATATAACTAATAATGAGCCCAGTCCCCATACTATAGATACTTCTAATGCAATATATTTTCCGATATTAAATTTAAATTTTCTATAATCCCAGAATGTAATATGAAAGAACTTTTCAATTAATATTCCACCTAAGTACTCTATGATTGTTAAAATAATCATCATAATCACTAACATAATAGCTATTTCTAACCATTTTGTTAGGTGTAGTAATCTAAATATAAATTTTGAAATAAGCAATATAAGAACGCTACCAAGTCCATAAATTGGAGTCCATGGTCCATATAATATTCCACTACCAATTTTCTTTTTCTTTATAAAACTAAGAACACTTTCCATTATGAACCCTAAAAAGGAATATATAAAAAAACTATTAATATAATACATTTTATCACCATATATATTATTCCTCATCCTCATGATTCTATACAAAACAAAAAATATCACTTTATTTTGATATTCTTTACATTTTATTTTATATCAATTAATTCTTTGTCTTTTGTTAATTCAATATAATTTTCTGTAGTAACAATAGGTCTTTCTAGCTCGTTTTCTATTTCTGTTTTCGCTTTGTTAAGTACATTTCCTGCCTTATTTACATCAATCTTTAACTCTTTTACTCCCAGACTATTATTTTTCTTATGATATTCAACTGCTGTTGCCTCACCTAAATTAGTCAACGCAAGTTCCAGATTCGTCATAGAGTCTCTTAGGTTTTGACTTTCGTGTAATCCTTTGATACTTTTGTATTCTTTTGCAGTAAGACCAAAACCCGATTTATAAATTTCATTTGTAAGTATTGCGTAATCCTTTCCTACTTTTGCACCGCGTTCTTTCCATTCATCTGTTAAATTGTGTCTTGTAGTGATTCCACGTTCTCTTTGTTCAATCCAAGACTTTGAATATCCTTTCTTCTCATAAATCTGTTTCATTCTATCCATTGCAAGTTCTGGATTACTAATTTCTTCTATCCTCTCACTTCCTACTTTGGCAAGCCATCTTTTAAAAGGTTCAGCTTTTGGTGATGGAATCGATTGAATAATACGTAAAATACCTTCTGTATCTGCACAATCTGTTTTATATTTTTTTCCATCTGAAGATTCTAATTTCAGTTGTACGATTATTTCGTACAACTCCATATCGTAACCTTCATTCTTTAATTTTATCTTTAAGTCACTCCAATATCTTCTAGGGTTATTACTATCAGTAAGTGCATATATAACATCCACTATACTAAAGTACCATTTATTGTTTTCCCATGTTTTTCTAATTCCTTTTTCTTCAAAAAGTGCCAGTTTATTATTCATATTTTTGATACCTCCTCTAATAATATTATATACAATATTTTTTGTTTTCCTTGTAAAAAAACAAAAAAACTCAAACCTTTTCTATAAATTTCAACAGTTTGAGTTTATTATCAAAATGGTGCCGAAACCAGGACTTGAACCCGGAACCTACTGATTACAAATCAGTTGCTCTACCAATTGAGCTATTTCGGCATGGTGCTCGTATCCGGACTTGAACCGGAACTCTATTGCTAGAAGTAGATTTTGAGTCTACCGCGTCTACCAATTCCGCCATACGAGCGAGATATAAATTAATTATATCATATTTTTTTAGTGTTTCAATATTTTTTTTAATTATTGACTGGTGCTAATAATACTTTTCCAGTTCCTCTATACACATTTACTAGTCCTTCTCCACTCGCTGCTGAACCGATTAATGTTTTTCCAGAACGTTCTACTGTAAACTCTAGACTTCCACTCCAAGCAATTGCCATATTACCATCTATCTTTAATACGTCATTATCTAACTCTATTTCTATTAATTCTTCTCTTGGACAGTCTGATTCAATACAAAATGTCCCTTTTCCATTTAAACTTAAGTTAAATAATCCTTCTCCTCCGGCTATTGCAGATGAAAAATTAGATCTCATAACTGTTTTATGTTTTAGAGTTGCTTCACAAGCAAGGAACAAGCCATCTTCTAATACTACTGATCCACCCCATTCTTCTGTATCCATTAATAGTAGATATTTATAGGTTGGTTCTAAAACTAAGGTACCATCTCCAGTATATTCAGGTTTAATAGCTGACTCGCCAGTCACTTTTCCTCTTACTGCTTTACTAAATAAATCTCCTACACCTTTTACTCCTGTTGTTGCATTAACATTACCTGCCATCCATTGCATTGCACCTGCTTGAATAGTAACATTTTCTTTGCTCAAATCACATACTAATTGTCTTCTTTTTACATTCATTTGTGCACTATAATATGCAGTCATTGCTGTATTTGGGTTAACACTTAAATCTCTTTGGTATTCAACTACTTTGAATGCTCCTAATTCGTTTAGTACTTTGATGTCATCATTTTCTTCAAAATTTTTAATTTTATACATATTTATTCCTCCTTATATTTTGATGTATATAAATCACTTTCATCATTATCCATTTCTTCAGTTTCCACTTCTTTAATAAATTCATCCATATTTGGCAAATCTTCTATTGTTGAAAGACCAAAATAATCTAAAAATTCACTAGTTGTTTCATAAAGAATTGGTCTGCCTGGTAATTCACTTCTTCCCACTTCTTTAATAAATCCTTTAGCAACTAATTTTCTTATTATTTGAACGCTTCCTACTCCTCTAATTTTATCCACTTGTATTCTAGTTAATGGTTCATTATAGGCAATTATTGCAAGTGTCTCCAAAGCCGCCTGACTCAGTGTATTCGTCTCAGGATTTTCTATTAATTTTTGGTAATACTCTTTATGTTCAAATTTAGTAGTTAGTTTAAATTTATTGCCTAAGAAATCTATTCTTAGTCCTCTATCTTCTTGTTCATAACTTTGTTTTAATTCTTTTAACGTATTTTTTGCTTCTTCTTCGTCGATTGATAACACATCCTCTATTTGTTCAAGGCTTAATCCTTCTTCACCTACAACAAACAAAAGGCCTTCTAATACTGCTTTATTTTTCATTTGGCACCTCACATATTATATCATCAAAAGTTGCTTTTTGCGTGATAACTAATTCTTTACTTTTTGCCATTTCCAGAATTGCTAAGAATGTTGCGACTATATAGTCTTTTGATACAACTGGAAATAGTTCGAAGAAAGATATTTTTTTCTTTTCTTTTAGAATCCTTTTTATATCATGTCTACGAGATGATACCGATATTTCATTTACTGTTACTTTGGTTTTTAATGGTTTTGTAGCTTTTTTTCTTTCTAAATATTTTTTAAAGGCTTCTACTAAATCATCTAGGGAAACATCCGATGTAATCGTTGTTTCTTCATCTACATAGTTTTTTATATTTTCTGGAGATTTTGTATAGATTTCTTTACGAATATTTTCTTTTTCTTGAAGTACTTTCGTAATTTCTTTATACGCTTGGTATTCTAATAATCTATTTACTAATTCTTCACGAGGATCAATTTCCTCTCCTTCTTCATTTTCTATTTTTGGATTCGGAAGTAATAGTTTTGATTTTATTTCGATTAATTCAGAGGCTAGAACTAAATATTCGCTAGCTATTTCTAAATTCATTTTTTCTTGTTGATCTAAATACTCTATATATTGCTTTGTAATATTTTCTATTTCTATATTCATGATATCCATTTTACTTTCTTTTATTAAATGAAGAAGTAAATCTAGTGGACCTTCAAATTCATTGATTTTAAATGCAATATTCATACTATCACTTCCAGACTGTAAATCAATTATATCATAAAGTTTTAAGTTGTGCTATAATGTTTCTAGGTGATATTCATGAAAAACTTTACTATGCGCGATGAAGAATTTATATGTGCCTCATGTGGTAAGAATGTTAGTCCCTTAGGTTATACTGCAAGAGATCATTGCCCATATTGCTTATACTCTAAGCATGTTGATATTATGCCAGGTGATAGAAATAATACTTGCTGTGGATTATTAGAGCCCATTGGTATAGAAAAATTTAAGGATAGTTATAAAATTATTTATAAGTGTCAAAAATGTGGAGAGCTTCATAAGAATATTATGGCACGTGATGATGATATGGATTTAATTATTGAGTTATCAAAACAAAAAAGCTGATTATCTTAATGGATAACCAGTTTTTATTTTTTCTGTATTCATCTATTCTTCTTTTGCTTTTTCATATTCTCTTGATAAATCTATACTATTACTTATTTATATTAATTTCAATGATTATTTTTTATTAATTTTTAGGTCTAAATATTACTGCAAATACAAAGGAAAATATAATAGCGGCTGTTATTCCTGTTGCGGTTAAATCAAACATTCCCATAAGTATTCCTACTATTCCATATTGATTTGCTTTAGCAAGTGCTCCATGAATTAGTGAGTGTCCAAAGCTAGTGATTGGAACCATGGCTCCACCACCTACCACTTTAATAATTTGATCATAGATGCTAAATGAATCAAGAAATGCTCCAAGTACGACTAAAATACTTGTTATGTGTCCTGGAGTTAACTTTGAATTATCTAAAATTATTTGTGATATCATACAGATAAATCCACAAAAGATAAACGAATTAAAAAGTAACATTATACTACCTCCAAACTTATAGCATTCGCTATAGAATAAATATTTTCTTTTTGATATACCATAGTTGGTGAGAATAGTGCTCCTGTTGCGACTAATAAAACTTTCTTTAACTTTTTCTTTTTCATCTCATCATAGATATAGCCAAAATTAACTAGTGCACTACATACTGGTCCACTTCCTCCAGCTAAACATTCTTCTTGATTTTTTAAATCATATACCATTACTCCACAATCGTTATAATTATCAGACAGGTCTAAATTATATTCTTGCATCATAAAGTCTTTTACTATTTCTTTTCCATAAAGTCCTAAATCCCCTGTTAATATTAGATCATAATAATCTGGTTTTCTATTTAAATCATCAAGATGTCTTTTTATTGTGTCTATTGCAGCTGGGGCCATTACCCGTCCCATATCATTAGGGTCATTTTGATCATAATCAATTATTTTACCAATAGTCGAGCTTTCTACTTTAATATCTGTTTTTTCATTTGTTAACATCATTGAGGCACTACCAGTACAGGTGAATGTTGCACTTTGTGGTTTTGGTGCACCATATTCTGTTGGATTTCTAAATTGTTTTTCTGATGACATATTATGAGAAGAAATTGTTACTACAGCGTTTTTTATTCTTTTTGCATCTATTAAGCTACTTGCGATAATCATTCCCTCAACACTTGTACTGCAAGCACCATAAATTCCTAAAAATGATTTGGAATAACCAATTGCCCCATAGGTAGTTGCCGAAATTTGGTTTAATAAGTCGCCCCCTACTAATAAATCAATTTCTCCTTTTTTAGTCGTTGTTTTTTTGTTGAGAATATTTAGGCTATCTTGTACCGATTTTATTTCTGCTTTCTCCCAGGAATTTTCTCCAAAATATAAATCTGTGTAAGTTTTATCATAATATTTTTTTAATGGTCCATCTTTCTCATAGGGACCAGCTACAGTTGCTGTTTCTTTTACATAAACATTATTATATTTAAATGTCATGATCCACCTCCGATTAAAAATCTTATCATTCCGAAGAACCAGGCTGACACTACTCCATATAAAATTACTGATCCAGCCAATTTAAAAATATTAGATCCTAATCCATAAATTGGGCCTTCTTTACGATAATCTAATGCTGCACTAGTCATGGAATGTGCGAATCCAGTTATAGGAATTAAAATTCCACATTTAAATTTTGTTACTAGTTTGTCAAAAAAGCCTAGAGCAGTTGATAGAGATGCTATAAAGATTAGAATCATAATCATATATGTAGATGCCTCTGTTCTAGAAATATGACTATAATGACAAATTATTTCTATTATTCCCTCTCCAAGCATTCCGATTAATCCACCAACTATAAAAGCTATTATGGCATTTTTCCCACGATTTTCCTCTGCTTTATGACGATCTGCTATTTTTTCATATTTACTATTTTTCATATTATCACCAGTAATAGTATTAACTCTTTATCATTTTTCATACAAAAATTATTAATAATTTTGGTTTTCCCTTTATATTTACTTTAACAATATCGTAGTAAGTTACTAATTTTGATAAGAGTCAGTCTTTACCAATTAATAAAGTTATTGGCCCAACTTAATTGTGTCACCAATGGAGACACAATTTTATCATCTTTATACGTTTCATAAAATTGCCTCATTCTATATATACCATGCCTATTAAAACCTTTTGTCTATAAATTTATTTATCATTCGAATTATCCTATTAATTATTTTTCTTTTAAATAATCCCGAAATTATCATAATTAGGGTTTACTTAATCCCTATTTCAGTCCTCTATTATTTTTAGAACTCTTCATATTTATTATATACAATATACTTATATATCCCTTTAATCCAAAAAAAAATAAATAACTTTTTTGTTATTTATTCTTATTATTAATAGATAGTATATTTAAAGTGTAGCTTGTAACTTTTGTAAAATCTTAGTTTCTTTTCTTGAAACTTGAACTTGGCTCATTCCTAATTGTTTACTGGTCTCTGTTTGTGTTAGGTCTTCAAAGTATCTAGCTATTATTAAATTTCTTTCTTCCTCACTTAGATTCATTATAGCATCCTTTAAGTCTAGCATTCTTTCATCCATGCTTTTATCTTCTACCTTAATAGAATTATATAAATCAGTATTTTCATCTTCAAAACAATAATCTAGGCTTTTTATATTTTGTGTAGCGATTTCTGCTTCTACTATTTTTTCTTCGGGTTCTTCTAAAAATAAAGATAACTCTAAAGTAGTTGGTTCTCTTCTTAGTTTTTGACGCATTACCTCTTTTGCTTTTTCCACTGCCTTTTTTAATTTAATTAGGTCTCTACTCACTTTTATTGTATTTATTTCTCTGACATATTTAGTTACCCCTCCCAATATATAGTAATAAGCATATGTTGAAAATTTTATATTAAATTC
The DNA here is from genome assembly GCA_948465965.1 of uncultured Mycoplasmatota bacterium. Taxonomy (GTDB): domain Bacteria; phylum Bacillota_I; class Bacilli_A; order RF39; family UBA660; genus CAJMSU01. Next base: position 40,828 of record CAOJYR010000009.1, on the reverse strand, counting down.
TTTTTTAAAATTTTTTGCGGCTTTTACTAATTCCATCATTCCTACTTGGTATAAATCTTCTTTGTCAAAATTATTATATTTATTAATTATATTATATACTAATGGTTCATATTCTAATATGTTGTTCATTTAATCTCCTTTTATATACTTAAATATCTAAATGCTTCCATTTCTTCATTTACATAAAATAATTTATCTTTTGTTTTACCTAAGCAATTTTTTTGCAGCTCTTTAAGTCCACACATTACAACCTTTCCACAACTTAGAAATATTTCAGTTAAAATATTTTGAAATGTGGAGAACATACTTTGATCAAAGTTTTTTAATTCTTTGAAATTAAAGACATAATAATGAATTCCTTGCTTATAGAGTAGATAATTTAGTTCATTGGAAAAGGATGTAAAAGTACTTTCATTTAAGTCTCCTTCCAGTCTAATAAACATTATCCCCTTTGTTACTTCTTTAGATAGTTTTAACATATGGTTCACCTCTTATTAAAATATAGAACAAAAGATATTTTTTTTATACACATTCGACAAAATCTGTCAAAATATTCGTTCGACAAATTTAGACAAAAAAAGAGTTGCCATTTGCAACTACTCTTCTTGAAATTTTTTTAAAATTGGTAAAAATCTTTCAGCAAACTTGTATTCATCTCTATCTTTAATATATAAAAGACCTAGTATAGAGAAGACTATTGCCCCAATAAAATTTACAAATAAATCTTTCATCGTATCAATAATACCTAAATCTAAATATCCACCTTCTATTGTTGTGATTGTTTTGTTGTTGTCACTATAGATTTCTGTTTTATTAATATCTTTTATTACTATAGGGATATTTTCTTTATCCTTATTTAGAGAGACTGATGATATTTTGGTAACAATTCTATCTTTTTGGGTATCTTTAAGTAAATATTTATCAACTGCAAATTCGCCAAATTCCCAAAGTACTCCAATCGTCATTGAAAAACAGAAAGCTACTAGAGCCACAAATGAGGGGGCCATTTTTATATGGAATTTTTCAGTTCTGTTTAATATATCTATTAATGAAAAGCCAATAGCTCCTGCTAGGAATCCATTTAATGTATGCAGCATAGTATCCCAATGTTTAAATGTTCCATAAAAGTTTTGTATTTCTCCTAGTATTTCTGCTGAAAAGATGAATAAATAGACAATTATTTCTAACGTCTTAGGCAGTTCTACATTAAGTGTTTTAGAAGCAATTGTGGGTACTGTAAATAGTAACAACGTTACAAAACACATAAAAACATTATGCCAATTTCCTTTTAATGCCTGTTCTACCATACAAACAACTACTAAAAATCTTAATATTAGATAAACTAGAATATTAATTGTTAATTCTCTTTTTTTCTTCCTTTTTTTCATATATCCTCCTTTTAATTATAGTTTTAAAAAAAGGCAAAAATGATTATTTAAATAGTTTTTCTACATTTTCTTTTGGCATTAACATTTTTGTACTTTTATCAACTCTGAATTTGAATTTTTTATTATTTGATTTATACTCTTCCCCATCAATACACCATGAGGTTTTTGGACTATTTAGAAATTCTATTTCTAAGTTATTTGTCTGATAATAGGTAATACCGGGAACATCTTTTACATCCCTTGTAGTAACTTGAACAAGTAGTTTTAATACTTCTGCTTTTGTTTTGGGATTTGCAAAAGCTATTTCAAACATATTATCATCTAGTTTTACATCATAATAAATATCATCTACTCCCGCTACACGTGATGAGTTTGTTATAAAAATGAAGGAATATTTTCCAGTATAAGTAGTATCATCTATTTTATATTTTAAATCATACATATTAATTTTTTTACCAATTCTTTTTAGGGCATATAACACATAGGCTAATTTTCCATACTTTTTCTTTAATGGTCTTGGTGTGTTATAAGCCATATCAATATAATCACCAAGACAAGCAACATAAACGAAAGGAGTTTCATCAATATAACATACATCTATTTTCTTTTTAACGCCCAATAGTAGGAGTTCTAAATTCTTCATATGGTTTCTCGTATATCCATACATATTCGCCACATCATTTGTTGTTCCCATTGGTAGATTTGCTAAAGTTAATTTCTTTTTACGTTCTATATTACCAGTTACTACTTCATTTAATGTTCCATCTCCACCTGCACTGATCACTAAATCTGTATCATCTTTTAAATCCTTTACTATTTCGATTGCATCCTTTTTCTTTTTTGTATATTTTATTTCAGCATCATAGCCATGTTTTCTTAAAATATCATAAAAGTCTTTTTTACTATCTAGATTTTTTACTTTACCGCTTTCTGGATTCATAATAATTACGCATTTTTTCACATAATCAGCTCCTTGATAGTATTATTATATCATTTTTTGATTATTTTACTAGAATATATTACCAAAAGAAAAAACAAAAATATATTTTGCCTTTTCTTTTAATCTAAATAGTAATAATTAAGATCTACTCTACCATTTATTCCTGGTATGGATCCATCACTTGTAAATTGCCACATTTTATAATATCCAGTATACGAACAGGTGTTGTTCCACTGCGCTATCCAAGTAATATAAGATCTCAAATATGGTGTATTTAAAACACCATTTGCGTAATTTAGGTTTGCATATATTTTTGCATGTGGTAAAACTGACATAAATCCATTTACTACATCTGTATATTGTTGTGTATTCATATAACTGACAACTTTATTCCATTCGATATCTAAATATATTCCTAATGTTGGATTTAACCCATATTTTTCTATCATCTTTTTGGTAAATTCTGCATACTGTTTACCTTCATTATAATTCTCTGCATAACTATAAATATAGATTCCATATGGTATACCCAACCTCTTAACCTCGGCTACGTTTTTAGCCAACTTAACATCTTCTTTTTCACAACCTTCAGAAATTCTAATTATGGTCCCATATATACCAGCGCTATTTTTAACTATCGGCCAATCTATTTCACCATTATATTCACTAACGTCTATTACTAAATTCTCTAACCTGGTTTTTGTAAATTTGAATTTTTGTGCTTGTGAACCTGTATAGGAATTAACCTCTATATTAGCTCCATTTGATGCAGCTTGATTATTAACATCTAAATATAGTCCATTACAATTCGATACTATATAAAAATAACCATCACCTGCGTCTTTAATTATCCATTGCTGAGCATAACTTCCATTATAATCAAATAACTGTACATTGGTTCCATCAATAGTTCGTCCTGCATACACATCTAGAGTTTTAAATGAGGATACAGAGCTTGTAATTTTATAATATCCATTATCGATATATGTCAAGTACCATTTCTGTGCTTTTGTACTATTTAATGAATATAATTGAATATTAGTATTATTATTTATTTTCCCAGCAGCTAAATCTACAACGTAATTTTCATCCAAAGCGCTGTTGATAAAATAGTAGCCATTTTCTAATACCTGCGATGCTATTCCGTTAGCTGTTGGTATAAATTTAAATTGCTGAGCATTAGAATTGTTACTAGTATACAACTTAATGTTTGTACCATTCGGAGTAGATGCATTATCAACATCCACTTTTAAATAATTCTTGGTAAAAATCGAATAATATCCATCACCATTATCTTTAATTATCCATTTTTGTGTATCTAAGTTATTAAATTTATTAATTCTAACGTTACTTATATCTGTATTTTCGGATGTTAATGCATAACTTTCATCTTTATCACACAATATTGAATAATATCCATCACCAATATACTTTATATGCCATTTTTGCGCTGAAGTTGAGTTGGAATCATATAACTGAACGTTTGAATTATCAACCATTTTTCCAGATGCAACGTCAAGTGACTTATTAGTATTTAGTCTTGTATTTATAAAATAGTACCCATCTTGAATAGATTGCTCTCCAAAGTTCTCTATTCTATTGAATTTCAATTTTTCGGATTCTCTTCCATCATCATCACTTAATAATACATTACTGCTATTAGCAGCAACTTGATTTTCTATATCTACTGCTAATCCATTTATTCTAGAAATAATACTGTAAATTCCATCACCATTGTCTCGTATAACCCATTCTTGGGCCTCACTGCCATTCCAACTATATAATTGTATATTTGTATTTCTAAGTTTACCTGCTGCAGTAACATCTAAAGAGAAATTTTGATTAGTTAAAGATCTGATTGAATAATAGCCATTATTTAAATATTTGACATACCATTTTTGGCTAGCCTTATTATTATTAGAACTAAGATTAATATTTGATCCATTTTGGATTAATGAATTATTTATATTAAATATATAATTATCATCATATGAGGAAATTGTATATATTCCATCATTAATTACTTTATCTCCCGAAACAACTTTATTAATAGCAAATTTTTGAGAAGTAGTAAAATTACTTTGATATAGTTGTACATTGGTTCCATTGTAGGTATTGCCAGAATATACATCTAGTGCATAACTTTCATCATATGATAATATTGTAAAATATCCCTTTTCATCCTCTAGTAGTTTCCATTTTTGAGCTTTTGAATTATTGCTTTTATATAACTGTATATTGGAATAATTTTTAAATGAAGCACCATAAACGTCCAAAACATAATTGTTATCTATAACTGATGATATTGTATAATATCCATCTTCCATTTTTTCAAAATGCCAAGTTTGAGCGTCTGTATTGTTTCTATCATACAACTGAATATTACTTCCATTTTTAGTTTTTGCAGCAGCTAAATCAACCACTTTATTATTGTTAAGCGATGAAGTTATTATATAGTTTCCACTTTCTAAGGCCTCTGCTTCTATGTTAAACATAAAAAATAGTGTTAAAGAGAAACAAAGAAATATTAATGATTTTATCTTTTTCATATATTACCACCCTTATTGTATACACTTTATTTTTTTGTAATGACAAATATATTATAGCAAAAAACGTATAAAATGAAAACTATACATTTTAATAGTATAGTTTTATAATCTATATATATCTAAATATTACCAATTTATATCAAACCCTAAGTTTTTAAAATATGTTTGATATTTTCTTCTAATATGTTGAGAACTTTTTCTATTATAGAAAAATTTAAATATTAATTGTCTAATTGATTCTATAATTAATCCTATCAGAAATAAACATACCGTAATAATTAATATTGTACCCATAGTACTGAAAAAACCATCCTTACAATTGGTTAAATGTAAATAATTATACAAATTATCTCTAACATAAATATTTTCATGTATCAAATATATACCCATAGTACATTTAGAAATGTAATTAATTATTCTACTCTTAAGGCGTATTGTCTTAAAAATATAGAAATAGAAAACTGTTTGTAAGATTATTATCGGACTATTATAACTAGAATAAATCATTTCGAAGGTTTTTGAAATTTCCTTCATAATAGATCCTAGTTCACTTATATTTACACTTAGTGAATATGACATAAATCCAAACAATGCACAAAATAAATATCCGAATATAGCTATTGTTTTTATAAGACTATTAGATGGGTTACTAAAACAATTACTCTCCTCTATTGGATATTTTTTTATATATGCTCCTATAAAATACAATAATATAAAAGTACCTACGGATCTTCCTAAGTTGGTATATATTGCTATATCTCCTGTTAATGTTGGTATAACACTTATTATAAACAGAAGAATTATAATGATATTGAAATATTGTTTTTTATTAACATTGTTTATAACCTTATTTAATATTGGAGATATCAAGTAAAGCACAATATATGTATTAATATACCAATATATACCATAATCTATCGGTAATAGGGTTCTAATTTTATCAGTAGCAGTTATTGGATACGCTAAATCTATTCCAGTTAGTAAAACTATTACTAAAAATAAGACTTTATAAAACCAAGTAGTGTTATTTAATGAAATTACTTTAGAAAGTTTTATTTTTTTATCATATTTAAAATATCCTGTTAATAAGACAAATGAATTAACATGAACTATTATAAGTGAATATATAAACATTAATATATAGGTCATATGTCCAGTGGATCTATATATAAATCCTCCATGAATCATGACATGAAATATTATAATATAGATCATTGATATAATTCGCATCAATTCAAAGTTTGACTCTCTATTTAAAATTTTTTCTTTCATACCTTACCCTCCATTATAATTATATAATATTGGGATTTTCTTGTAAAGAAATGTTACTCTAAAAATTTTTTCCTAGTTATAAAATTGAATATCATAACAATAATAGTTGCGACTATTTTTGCCAATAAGTAGTAAATAGTAATTAGGCTTGTTAGAACCCACATAATTAGATCATTTAATAGTAAGCCAAAAATACTGAATACTATAAATATGATAAATTGTTTTCTTTTATTATTCTCTCTTTTTACATCAAATACCCAGGCTATACTAGCAATATAATTATAGATTGTAGATACAGTAAATGATAATGTATTAGCTAATATTATTGGCAAATGTAAAAGCTCTTTGAATAAAAAAAGAAAAGCAAAGTCAATTATAAATGCAGTACCTCCTACTATTCCAAATTTAAATATTTGAATAATTAATTTTTTTGATTTTTGGGATACCTTTATATGAAATGCTTTTAAGCATCTTTCTATAAATATTGTTGCTTTATCTTTTTTCATTTTCTATACTACTTCTCTCTTTTTGTCTTTATTAATATAAGTTCAAATAATTGACGATGTTTTTTTACTACTACTTCTAAAATAATTCCACAGATAAACATTAATATAGAAATTATTAACATGAATCCTGAAAATATTAGTGTTGGATATCTTGGTACTAGGCCTGTTTTAAAGTATTCTACAAATACTGGAACTCCGAATATAAGTGATATAATTAGGAATAATAGGCTTATTAGGCTGAAGAATATAGTTGGTTTATATTCTTTAAATAAGCGTGCTATTGTTTTTAATACTTTAAATCCATCACTATATGTACTTAACTTTGATACACTTCCTGCTGGGCGATCTCTATATTCTACTGGTATTTCTTTTAATAAGAAGTTTTTATCAAGTGCATGAATTGTCATCTCTGTTTCTATTTCAAATCCTTTTGATAAAACTGGGAATGTTTTTACAAATTCATAACTAAAGGCGCGATATCCAGTCATTATATCTCTAACATTGCTTTTGAATAGTGTATTGATTAGTCCTCTAACTAGTTTATTTCCAAAGTTATGAAATGGTCTTTTATTTTCCCCAAAATAAGTAGATGATAGACGATCCCCAATTACCATATCAGCTTTTCCATTTAGTATTAAATCGCACATTTCGCGTGCGTTTTCTTTTGGATAGGTATCATCACCATCGATCATTAAATAGCAATCTGCATCAATATCTTTAAACATGCTTCTGATAACATTACCTTTTCCTTGTTTATATTCGTAGCAAACTATGGCACCTGCTTTTTTTGCTATTTTATCTGTATTATCTGTAGAATTATTATCATATACATAAATATCTGCTTCTGGTAATACTTTCTTGTAATCTTTTATTACTTTTTCTATTGTTTTTGATTCGTTATAGCAAGGAATTAAAACTGCTATTTTTTTCTTTCCCTCTTTTTTCATACATTTACTCCTCAACTTTCATTACTAAACACTTTTATTATAACATTATTTACTATTATTTCAATCAATTTATATAATAAATCTACTAATCATATAAAACCATGTTATTAAATTAATTACTAAAGCACTATTTAATAAAATTGTACTTTTTATATTTACTCTTTTAAAATTAAATATAAATGGTAATAACATTACTACTGGTATAAAATATCTACCTTGAATTCCCTCAATAGTAGGATTGCCTACAGAAAAATACTGTGCTGTGCACTGTATATAAATTGCTGTACTGATTAATCCCACAATTATGATACCTACTCCTGCTATTATAATCTTTTTATAATCTGATAACTTTTTATACACTTTCTCATTAATCATACTAAGTATAACAATTCCTACATATAAGAAAGAAACTATTGATGGTATTTGAAGTTGTGAGTGATACATAGTTGTTCCTACAAATAGACATTCTATATATTTTACTATGTAATTGATAAATGTTCTAATAAATATCATTATATAGCTAAAAATATTTCCAAAAATGAATCTCTTTTGTATCTCTGTCTTATCATAGGCTATTGCAAAAACACCATTTGTACAATTCATCCATGCTAAGCTAACAATAATAGATAATACTATTGTTACTATTGAAAAGAATATTTTTCCTTTTTTTCCATTTTTAAACTGATTAGAATTAATTAATAGAATTAAAAATACTATTGGAAGATATACTATTTTGCATAAGGAAATAATAATTGATAATAACAATATTATTATCTGCTCTTTAGTGGTAACTATTTTTTTGTTATAACACAACTTAAAAATATAAGCTATTAGTAAAAGAAATATTACATTGGTAAATGCATCAGCAGATAAGGTTGTGGCGCACTGTAACATATTTGGAGATAATAATATCATCATATAGAATAATTTTGATTTAGGAATAATTTTTAATGAATAGAATCCTAACATAACAAAGAATATTAAATTAAACACTCTTCCTAACATTCCTATCCAATATGGCCCAATTCCCAAAAATTTGCCTATTACAAATCCTATAGTCTGTGGAAAATATTGAATTGGAGAGTATAGAGCAGTATTATTATAAGCATTTGACCATAAATTACCATATTGCATTGTTTTATTTTTATTTAAACTAACAGCTGCCATGTCTTTTATATGTTTGTATTTTACATTAGTATTATTTTCTGAAGCTTTATTGAAAGTATTATATAACGACTCTGGCAATTTACTTCCTACTACTTTATTAGTTGGTGTAATCATCACGCCTTCAGTTATTTCATAAATTCTATAGAAGTGATTATGTTCATCACTGCCACTAAATAACGGTGATAACCCTAAATAAATAAATCCTAATGTAAATCCCAATATAATAAATAGTTTGGGTAATTTATTATTATCAATATCAATATTTTTAATTTTTATAATTATTAAAAAAGTTCCTATACTTAATATTATAGCTAATGTAAGATATATAATAATATATTTATTTATAGTGGGTATATCAATAAGTTTACTATTTATATCACACATATTGATTATAAAAAAAATGCAACTAATTAAAATTAAGCATGGATAAAGCATATTTAATTTTAACTTTTTTAAGAAATTTTCCATAGTGATTAATCCTCCATATTTAATTATAATTAAATCTTTCTATAACTCGAATTATTTATTCTTTTTTAAGTTTATATATGGTAGTAGCATCAGTAATGGTAAACATGTATACGCTCCATATACATATCTAAATTCTCCAAATACTGGTGATGCTATCATCATTGTTAGCCATATTCCAATTACGGGTGTAAAGACATATAATAAATTAAACTTTTTTCTTCTTTTAGTTAAAATTCCAAATATTAAAATAATCCAAAAGCATAGTCCTATACTCCATTGCATATTTAAAATTGGAGCACGTCTTGAATCTATATTTGCAACATAACTTTGTATTAATTTTGTTCCTTTTGGTTCTATTTCTAAACCATAATCATTATTCCATATTCCTTCTGCTACTGACCAATACTCAACTCCTGGGTACCAATAACCTAATGTACTTATAGAGTATGCTTCAATAGCAACAGATGGATGTTTTATTATTAAACTTAACCATAATTTAAAATAGTCTGACTTATTATTATCAAATTGTTCAGCATTATATGCCTTATTGAATTTTATTCCATCAGAAACTTTAGGATTATATGCTTCAGCCATGATATCAATAGGCATTAATTTATTAATCAACTCTTTTTCTTCTTTTGTAAATTTTACTTTTTTATATGCCATTCTTCCTATTTGTTGGAGTGGCATACCAATATATTCTGCTGATGCACTTTTGCTTATATTGAAATAATTAAATATAGGTCCTTTAACTATAAAATATATTCCAAAAATAATGGCGAAAGATATCAAGAATATTTTATAGTATTTTTTAAACACAAATAAGGTGACAATAGCCAATAAAAAGTACATATATATTGCGTTGTTTCTAAAAAATACACAAAATATGGATATTAAAATAAAACTTAATAAATTTTTGAAATTTAAATTTCCATCTTTTTCTTTTTCTATTATTTTTACAAGTTCCATAGTCAGTAAAAGTAGTATTCCAGAGAACATAACATCTTTCCACATTACTATACTATAATAACCATGCATCGGAACAATAGCATAGAATAATAATACTATAAGTAAAATCTTATCATTGACTTTCCTATTATATAGAAAAACTATAAATAGTGAAAAAATCATAGCAAGCATAATCATTTGAAAAACAGTTGCAAAGGCGACTCCAATCGTTATAGTCCCGGATAATTTAAATCCTATATTATATGGCAACGCAACAAATAATATATGCGCTACTGGATGATGATCTGAAATGAAAGTAAACTTATCTATTATAGTTCCTAATTCATTTAATGAATCTGGTGTTAATGTGCCTGGATAAAGAGCTAAAAAATAGGGCATCCAGGATATTAAAATTACTGCAAAACTAATTATAAATACTATGTATTTATTTTTTATTCTACTATTAGTATACTCAATCTTATAATTTGATAATTTTGGAAACACATTAGTTAATATTATATATATTAAATTAAATATTCCAATAAAATAAAATATACTTTTTATTTGAATAAGTTCTCTAAATATACTCGTCTCAATACTGTCTTGAATGCTATATGCAATTGTTCCATAAATAATAATAAATGAAAAAAGTATTGAAAGTGATAATATTTCCTTTTTATATTGCTTATTAAAAATATTCGTTTTCAAAAACAATATAATTAATGCAAAGAAAAGAAACCAGGATATGGTATTATAAGTCAATACTATTCCTGATAAACAAATTGTACTGTATGTGAAACAGGCCATTATTAGTGATAAAAATATTTTATTTGTAAATATTCTTTTTAATTGTTTTACTAACTCTTGCATTTTAAACTCCTCATAAATTTTAACTTTTTTTAAAGTTTTTTACATTTTCTAAATAATCAGTATCATATTGTTTTTTCCATTCTGTATATAGTCTCATTATTTTATCTTTATTCCTTAGGACAAGTTCAATTTTATTTTTTATTTCTATAATATTATCGGGAGCATTAACAATCAAATACTTTTCTAGTTCTGTTCCTTCCCAATAGTGATGATTATTGCTAGTAATACATGGCACACCTAATTCCATACTTTCTAAAGGTACTAATGGAGCACATTCAACAAAGGTAGCATATATATTAACATCGTTACCTGCAATCCTTTTTAGTAATTCATCTCTAGGAATTGGCTTGTTTTCCCCTATTAAATTTGCATTTATTAGACTTGCAAATTCTATAGTTTTTTCTGACTTTGGAATGCAATCAATCAAATGATTTTTAATCATACTCGCAGCTGATAATTGATTATAAAAATTTTTTACCCATCTATCTCCAGAAGCGTAGATCCCAATTCGAACAAATTTATCTTTATTTTTAACTTTTGGAATATATTCTTCCTTATTCGGAATATTTACTGTATTCATTAAAAATTCACAATTATATTCTTTTTCTTTATAGAATAAATACATACTCTTTTTTACAAATGCAATTGAGTCAATAAATCCTAGTTTATTAAACTCTAATAACGTTTTTAATACATTCCAATCAAATTCCTCTGTATTAACAGCATTACTTCCATGCCAAATAACTTTTATCTTTTGTTTGTGATTAATCTCTTTTATTTTTTTTATTAATTTAAACCAAGTAGGATCAAATGCACTAAATACAATTAGCTTTAACCTTTTCTCACATATTTTACTTGCATAGTAATCAATATTTTCCTGATAATAAAGTTCCTTTATTCCTATCGTATTCTTGAAAATCTCTTTAGTCGCATATGATGTTCCAAGCCAATCAACTCTATAAAATGCAATCATATCATTTTTTTTGACATCTTTTAATCCTTCATCAATTATTTTCTTATTATTTTCAATATAGGCTTTCTTTCTTTGAATATTACGATAAATAACTACTGGAAATAAAATTGCCTTAGCAATCCTTTTTAGTATTTTTTTAATTTTTGAACATAGTTTAATAAATTGTAATCCTCTTTTTTTACCTAAAATTTTTATTATTCGGTTGGTTCTCTTTTCTCCTGCGGGAATCCATGAAGCATCATAATAATGAATCATACATGTATTTTCAGTAAAAATATTATTTTCTCTATTATAGGATAGTGGATAGAAGTAATCCCTTGGATATATACATATATCCTTATTTAAGGTCTGAATCCTATTATTTCCCATTTCGAATCCACACTCATATAAATATTTGGTTATTACTTTAGGTATACTATTATTATACATGCTATCTATATCAAAGCCTGGTAATTCTTGATAAAACTTTAATAATTTTTGAGTTAAAAAACTTTTTGGTTCTTTTTCGTACCATACTCCTACAGCAACATACCCAGAATCTTCAACTCCTAAAAATGTATTATTTTTAAATAAATGAGAAATATCTTTTGTTATTTCCATATCTGTGTCAAAATATATTCCACCCATTTTATCTAGTACCTTTGTCCTAACATAGTCTGCAACAAAAGCCCATTTTTTATTTTCATATGCTTCTTTGACAAAACTACATTCATTTAAGTCTACATTTGATTCATTCCATTCAATTATTTCATAATCAGGTAAATATTTTTTCCAGCTTTTTATGCATTTTTTTGCCAATTTTGGTAATGGTTTTCCTCCGAACCAACAATAGTGTATATATTTATTCATAAAATCTCCTTACTACTTTTCCATTTGTTTTTTATAATAAGCATCACAAACTTTTTTTGGGTCTCCAACCATTTGAACTACACCATGCTCCAACCAAATTACTTTTGTGCATAATTCTCTAATTGAAGCCAATGTATGGGAAACGTATAATACTGTTGTTCCTCCATTAATCATCTCTAACATTTTATTTTTACTTTTTTCCTGAAATTTTATATCCCCTACTGATAATATTTCATCAACGATTAGTATCTCTGGATTAACTATGGTTGCTATTGAAAATGCAAGTTTTGCTGTCATACCAGATGAAAAGTTTTTAATAGGTACTTCTAAAAAGTCTTTTAACTCTGAGAATTCTACTATTTCATCAAATTTTTGATCAATAAATTTCTTCGAATAACCTAGAATTGCCCCATTTAAATAGATATTTTCTCTTGCAGTTAATTCGGCATCAAATCCTGCCCCCAATTCAATCATTGGTGAAATAACACCCTTAACTGTTACCTTTCCTTTAGTTGGCTTCATAACACCACTAACCACTTTTAAAAGTGTACTTTTTCCGGCACCATTACTACCAATTAGTCCTATTACCTCTCCTTTTTTTACTCCAAAGGATACATCCTGTAATGCCCAAAAATCATTATTTGTTTTTTTCTTTTTTTTCTTAGAAAATAATGATATAAAGGTTTCTTTAAAAGATGTTGCTTCAATTCCTAAATTGAATTTCATTGAAACATTTTTAAGATTTATCATATTTTACCCACATGATATATATATAATCAGATACAAGAGAGATTTTGTATTTACTACTGACTAATATATTATCATATTCCTTATTTTTATTTCCCTCTAAACAGTTATATAATCTGTATAATTATAAAATTGACTATACATAATAGATAAATTTATCTTGTTTTCTTTTAAAGATTAATAAGCCAATTATCATAGTTACAATGCTTATTAATCCCATAGTTCCTAATTGTATTAATGACGGTCTTTGACCATATAAAACTATACTTCTAGCGCCAGATATAAACATATATAATGGATTTATTTTAAATAATGTTTGCAAACTAGTTGGCAAAATTTCTATACTATAAAATACTGGTGTCAAATAATTCCATATTGTTAGTATTATTGAATAAATATAGAACATGTCTCTTAAAAATACAGAAATACAAGATACAATCATTCCTATTCCTAATGTGAACATGAATAAGCATGCGAATATATATGGCAATAATATATACCACGCATTAATACTAGCAGGATATTCTCCCAATCCTACATATGATAGTAGAATTATTGCAATCCATGGTATTAATGTGAATAAAAAGTTTATTCCCACAAATAAGCACTTCGCTATTGGGAAAATGTATTTTGGTATATATACCTTATTTATTAGTGTGAAGTTATATACAACTGAGGTCATTGCGTTGGATGAGGCTTCACTAAAATAGTTGAACATTATTAATCCTGTCATTAAATATACCAAATAATTTGTACCTTCTACTTTGAATCTGAACATCTGTGAAAATACAATGGCCATAACAGTCATCATTAAAACTGGCTGCAATATTGACCATAACACACCTAAAACTGAACGCTTATACTTTACCTTAAAATCTCTAGATATTAATTGCATCATTAAAAATTTATATTTTTTAAAATTTCCCCATATATTTTTTATTGCTGTCATTTTTGTCCTTCTTTCATTTTTCATTCTTTTTAATTATAACAAAGGGTAATATAATAGTCAATTCATGTGTTTTATTGCTTTAAATATTTTAATTGATCTATTTTTGTTATCCCATATGCTTGAGGCATTCCTGTTTCTTTATAGTCATTCCCAAGATTACCATCTTTAATATACTCTTTTCCTATTAAATTTTGATACCAATAGATAATATTATCTATATGTGGTGTTTTTACACCACATAATAAGGCATATCCCTTATACGTACATAATCCATATTCAAAGTCCTCTTTAAAATATCTAGAGTTTAAATCAATAGTATAATGGTTATCTATTTTCTTTAATGGCGCATAAATATTTTTAAATGATTCTATTGAACGAATCTTTTTTGTTAATGTTCTAAAATCAACAGAATCATAATGCTCTGTTACTGGGATTTTATTATATTTATTATTTGTAATAGAACATAATACTTTTCTCATTTCATCATCGCAATTGATGAGAGTTTTTGAAGAGTCATCATTCCAAGAGGCATAAAATTTAATATTCTCATCAAAGACTGTAGTTTTATCACACCATTTAAATAGATTATATATTCTAGATGGATGTAATATTGGGTTTGATGAAGTAAATGATGTTGCTAAGTAAATAGGATTATACTCAATTGTTGTAGATAACATTTTTTCTAATTCTTCTTGAATTGTATCATTCTTTGGGATTGAGCTGATCAATACACTTTTTTTTCTACTCATAGCAACAACACAATTATCCTCTTTAAGTCTACATATTGCTGGAACTCTTTCTAACCCAATAAATCTTATATTTTTTTCTTTTATATCATTATACAATAATTCAGATCCTACCCCATTTGGCACAAATACTATATTACTATTATTCTTTATATATTTTTTTATCTCTTTTACTTTATCTCTTCTTAGAAACATAGGATATGTAATAAAAATATATTCAGAATATTTTATTGCATTTTCAATATTCGAAACTACCTTTATCGTATCTACTGTTAATTCTTTTTCGCCCTCAATATCAATTAATTTAAAAATTTTATCCCCATAATTTTTATTTGTGTATAATTTAACATTATAGCCATTGCTAGATAATAAAACTGCTAAATATACTCCCTGATTTCCTGCACCCATAATTGTTACATTCATAAATACTTCTCCATTGCTTTAATAAGTTTTTCATTATCGTGCCTATTTCTTACTGCTATTCTTATAAAATTACTCCCCTTTAGAAATCCTTCTTTAGCATTTAATCTTTTTATGTATATATTATCGTTATATAGTAGTTTAGAAACTAGTTCTTCACAATTTATATTTTCTAAAGAACACATAATATAATTAGCTTGCGAATCATACACTTTTACATTTTTTAGTCCCTTTAATTTTCTTTTTAACCAATTTCTCTCTTCTGCTATTTTGTCACATGATAATAGATACTGATTTTTAAATAAATTGAATGTTTGTAAAAAATACTCCCCTAACGAATTTATGTTCCATACTGGCATGTTTTCTCTTATAATTTCTAATACTTCCTTATTAGAACATGTTAGTATTCCTAATCTAATTCCTGGCATTCCATACGACTTGCTGATACTTTTTACTACGATTAAATATGGATACTTTTCTAAGATGGTATCATCTATCAAGGTATATCTGCAACTTTCTTCTGCGAAATCGATGAACGATTCATCTATAATAATATATTTTTTATTTTTATTAAATTTTTCTATCACTTCAATGATATCATCATATGATATAAAATTACCACTTGGGTTATCGGGATTAATAATAGCTATGGAATCTACATTATTTATATTATTGTAGATTAATTCTTTTGTTATTTTATAATCCTGCTCTTGTGTATTTATTTTTATAATTTCGCAATCTGGAAAACATCTTACATACTCGTTAAAGGTTGGGATAAATACTCCTAATCTTCCTTTTACGATGCAGCGCAAATGGTTGATTAATTCTGCAGCTCCATTTCCTACTATAATTTTCTCTTCATCTACGTTAAACATATTAGCGGCTAATCTATTTTGAATGGATAACCCTGATGGATATGATACTAGTAAATCATTTAACGAATATTTGATCTTATCAAAATATTGTTTGTCAGGAAAATATGGATTAACTAAATAGCAGAAATCAATAATAGAATTAAATCTCCAATATCCACCATATCTTTCTTCGTACTTTTTTACTATTTCCTTCTTCTCTGCAAAAATAACTGATGCAATATCCAAATCTTGCGAGTCATCTATCTCATACCATTTACAGTCACTAATATCAAGTGCTTTTAGTGTGCTATTTTCAAATCTATTAACCACTTTTAATACGGATTCATAGTAATCATTTTTATCAAAAACTTTGATATATGCTTCTAAAAAATGATTATAATATTCTTTACTAAATTCTTTACTCAATTTATATATATTTGCTGTTTTATAATACTTTTTTGTATTGTCATAATTAAATTCTTGTTTCTCAAAAAAATCATTTATATTCTCTTCTTCATCTAAAGTGACTACTGTTCCATCCATCCATTGTTCATATTTTGCTACTAAGGCTATGTTTTTATTTTCACTTTTTATTAGTCTTTCTAAAATTTTTTGTTCAAAAATTATATCTGATTCTAAAAGAATAGTATCCTCTTTTTCTAACTCATCTTTTGCCAAATATAAGGAATAAATATTATTGGTCTCAGAATATTTTTGATTTTCAATAAATAAAAACTCAACATTCTTATATTTTTTTTCTAAATAATTTTTTAGTTTTTGTCCTTCATACCCTATAACGATAATTATTTTATGAATATTTGATGATATCAAGTTCGTAATTGTTCTATCTATCAACTTTTTACCATTTACTTCAACCATACATTTGGTATTATTTAATGTATATTTTTTTAACCTTTTGCCCATGCCTGCTGCTAATATTAATGCTTGCATTTTTATCTCCTTACTACTTTTCTTAATTTTTCTAACATTTTCCAACTTTTTGATTTATAGATTGTTTCAAGATTTTTAGATAATTCATATACTAGTGCTTTTTGTTTCTCTATTTCTAAATAAAGCTCATTATTCTTTTTATTATTCTCTTCTAAGATGCGATTAGTTTCTTCTAATTTTCTACTATAAATATTATTTTCTTCTATCAAATCATCATAACTTTTTTTAGATTCTTTTGGCTCTAATTTAAAAGATGGATTAAAGATTGTTTTACAAATGTTTTTTGATATATCTTTTGTATTTTTTTCAAAGACTAATTTAGTATATTTTTTTCTTTCTTCACTATAATATTTTTTATCAGTTAATAGTTTTTTTATTTCAATTTTAAAACTATCAATATTATTTATGTATGGGCCTGGGCACCAAAAATCTATATCATTAAATATAATTCCTCTAGATTTTTTGTAATCTTCAAGATCATTTAATAAAAAACAAGTAGGTTTATCTATCGCAACAAAGTCTGAATATGCAGAAGAGTAATCTGCAATTACTAAATCTACTGCACCTAATATTTCTGTTAATGACAATAAATTATTACTTAAATTTTCCTCTTGTAAATAGATTATATTTTCGCAATTTGATTTTATATTTTTGTTTGTTTCATAGGGGTGATATTTTACGATTAATAAATAATTATTTTCTTTTAAATATCTCTCAAGGTTATGTTCATCGTATTCATCTATATTTAAAACATTATTTGAAAAAGTGCCATCATCTGTTCTTCCTAAACCACTTCTAAATGTTGGTAAATACATCAATATCTTTTGGTATTTTCCTAGCTCTTTATTACATACTAGTTCTAAATTTTTGATGCTTTCTTTTGAATTAATATATTCTGTTCTTGGGGTTCCCAATGGTAAAATTCTATTATAGTCAACTTCTAACATCACATTATATAAAACTCTATATAATTCTGATGAGCAGATTATATAATCAATATTCTTTTTCATTAAGTACAAATATTCATCATCATTTTTAGCTAATTTGTTAGCATCAATCATGCGGCCAAATTTTTTACTTCCGTTACCATGACCTAAATAGATGAAAATTTGTCCTTCTTTTTTATCTCTTATTAATTCATCATGGGTAAAAAATACAATATCTGTGTTTTTCATTTTATCTTCAAATTCTTTACTACCATACACTACAAAATCAATGCCGTTCTCTTTTAATTTATCACTATTTTTATCATCATAGATAGTCCAGCAAATATTTAAACTTTTATATTTTGATTTCATGTACTCGAATAAGGCTTTGGAATTCCCAGAGTAGTCAGGATGACTGGTAAACATTATATTATATTTTTTCATAATTTTACTCCTTTAGATCATTTTACTTATTTCTATATATATAGCAATATAACTTCGTTAATCTTTTGTTTTTTTCTATTATTGATTTTATCATATTTCTTTCTTTAAAGTGACGATTTTTTTTAAAGTCTGGAATGTTTTTTTTCATATAATCGAAACTTTCATCAATAAACTTCATTGCAATTTTTTTATCTTTTTGATATCTTTGCTGAATATTATAGTTTGTTAAGATATTAATAGTTAAAGTATCCACAGTTTCTTGTGCATAACTTTTTTCTTTGAAATATTTTCTTATTTTATCTACGATTTTTATAATATCAAATACTTTTTCATCTCTAACTGTTGTTTCACTTTCCTTGTGAATTACGTAATAGTTTAGACTTCTATTTATCTTACCTATTTTTTTTGCTTTGTCTAGAGCTTCACAAACAAAGGGAGCATCTTCATATTTTAAGTTTTCTATAAATTTAATATTATTCTTTTTTATTAAGTCTGTTTTATATAGCTTATTCCATGGTGCTAAGTTAATCTCTAACAATAACGAAGGGTTCTCTTTTAAGGTAGTATTTTTATAATCTTTAATTTTTTCTTCCTTCATTTCATTTCCTGTTACTTTATAATAATCACACACCACGATATCTAGACTATTTGAAAATGCCTTATCAAACATTAACTTACACATATTTTTCTCAATATAATCATCACTATCTACAAACATTAGGTACTTCCCAGTTGCCTGTTCTATTCCAAAATTCCTTGTTTTTCCTATTCCCTGATTTTTATTTTTAAAATATTTAATTCTCTTATCTTTATATTCTTTTATTATTCTTTCAGAGTTATCTGTTGATCCATCATTAACTAGAATTATTTCTAGCTCTTTTTTTGTTTGATTAACTAAAGAGTCAATGCATTTCTTTAAGTATTTTTCTGCATTATAAATTGGAACTATTATACTTATATCAATATTATTCTTCATTGCATTTTCCTTTTTGTTCTGTTTCTTTCACTATATAGATTGGTCTTTTTTTTGTTTCTAAATATGTTTTTGATAAGTAGGCTCCTAGTACTCCCATACAAAATAGTTGTATTCCGCTTAGGAAAAATAGAATACATACCATCGAAGGCCAACCTCCAACAGCATCCCCCCAGGCAATTGTTTTTACTATAATTACAATTATTGCGATAAATGAAATTACACAGAATAGTATTCCTATTAAAACTGATAGCATCAATGGCATTGTTGAAAATGCTATTATTCCATCTAGCGCATATATTAATAGTTTCCAAAAACTCCATTTTGTCTCTCCTGCTACTCTTTCTACATTTTCATACTCTAACCATTTTGTTTTATATCCAACAAAGCTAAATAATCCTTTTGAATAGCGATTATACTCTTTCATTTCTAGAATAGAATTTACCATTTGTCTTGTCATTAGACGATAATCTCTTGCTCCATCTACCATTTCTGTTTTGCTGATTTTGTTTATTAATTTATAAAAACATCTAGCAAAGAAACTTCTTATTGGTGGTTCTCCCTTTCTTGTTACTCTTCTTGTTCCTACACAATCATAATCTTCTTTTGTAATTAAATCATACATTTCTTTTAACAAAGCTGGTGGATCTTGTAGGTCTGCATCCATTAATGTTACATAATCTCCTTTCGCGTTTTCAAGCCCAGCATACATAGCCGCTTCTTTTCCAAAGTTTCTAGAGAATGATATATATCTTACTCTTTTATCTTTCTTTGATAAACCTCTTAATATTTCAAGGGTTTTATCCATTGATCCATCGTTTATAAATAAAAATTCAAACTCTACCTTTTCTTTTTTAAAGCTTTCTGCAACTTTTTTTATTTCCTCATAAAAAATTGGAAGTGACTCTTCTTCATTATAGCAGGGAACAATTACTGTTAATTTTTTCTTATTTTCATTTTTCATAATATCTTTACCTCTACTTTATAATTATATTGTTGTTTTGTTAATTCTTCCTTTACTTACCTTATTACTTTATAATAAATCTTAGGTGATATCCTTAGGAATAACTTTTTTATTTTTCTTGATAATGTATCGCTTAATACATTATTATAAACTTTTTTCTTTTTTAGTTTCCTCTTATATAACTTATAGTCCTGTTTATTTAATTCTGTTATTTTTAATATTAAGCTATTACTAATAAAACTTTTAAAATAGGTAGACTCTATTTTCGTCTTATTTATTTCTGTTAATAAAAATTGATAATGGTTATAGAAGTCATTTACCTTTTTTTGTGTTTTTTGATAGTTATCATTATTCATAATGCTCCCTTGTCTTTGAAGGTAGTTATAACCAATATAGGAAATACTATTTACTTTTTTAGATTTTATAATCACTAATGGAATTAGTCCAAAATCTTCATGAATTGTACCAGGCTTAAATGAAAACTTTTCTTTTTTATAATATTCTTTTTTTATGGCATAACACCAAGCGTTTTCTACAAAATGATATTTGGTAATTAATCGGAAAGCTTCTTCACCAGTTTTATTATTAAATGGTTCTTCGTTATATTCCTTATTTTCCTTTTTATCTTCATACACTTCTTTGATCTGAAATCTTACTAAGTCTGGATTGTTTTTTAGAGATTTATTTATTTCTTTTAATAGATCTTTTTCGATATAGTCATCACTATCTAAAAAGATTAAATATTCTCCTGTTGCATGTTTTACGCCTGTATTTCTAGCAACACTTAATCCGCTATTTTTTTGATTCACAATTTTAAAATTATATTCCTTAGCTATATTCATACTATTATCTTTTGTTCCATCATTTACAATAATTACTTCATAATCTTTAAACGTTTGCTTCTTTATACTATCTAAGCATTTTTTTAAATACTTTTCTACATTATAAACAGGAACAATTATACTAAATTTTGGCATTACATCACCTCATCGAAGATCATTTCTAATTTTTTCATTCTCGTATTTTGAATTTCTTTTAAATCCATTTTATTTAATTGCTGTTTTTCTTTTAATATCCTTTTCACTTCTTTTATCATTTGTTTTTCATCTTTTGGAATTATTTCTCCATAATTATTACCAATACTTAATGCCTCATCACTTACTGGTATTGTTGTAATGATTTGTTTTTGTAAGGTTATAGCCTCTAAGTATATAACTGGAAATCCCTCGTAGTCTGATGTTAATATTATGTAATCTGCTTTATTCATATATGGGTATGGATTTTGTTGCTCCCCGATCATTTTTATTCTTTTATTTAGCTTATTTTCATTTATAATTGCTTGGTATTTTTCTCTGTCTGGACCATCACCTACAATCCATAATTCTGTATCAATCGTTTCTTTTATCAAATTTATTGCCCTTCCTACTTTTTTTGATGTATCATCAAGACGTCCAACAAAGACAAATAACTTTTTATCTTTTGGTTTTATTTCTCTAATTTTCTTTTTTGCTTGTGTTTTTATTTCTTCCATATTAACAAAATTATTAAATACCTTTGTTTTTTCTTTTAGTTTGGGATAATAGTTTAAATAATCTTTTTTTGCTTCGTTGGAGACAAATAGAATATGTTTGAATTCTTCTAGTTTTCTAATCGCAAAAAACTCTCTCAATTCTTCTTCTGTTTTATATACATACTTATAATTACTATGAATATAAATACTACTGTTTTTGGATGCTATTTTAGATAATTTGTTTCCACTTAAACTATAGGTTGCGTAGCAACAACTAAAATCGTATCTATGATAGTTAAAAATTGTAAATAGGATTCGTCTCATATAATTTAATAATTTTCTTATCATTATATTTTTATTATTATTCACTCTATATTCTGTTACATTTATATTTTTATTTAGGTCTTTTAAAAAGGATCCTTCTTTACTTTCTAAGATTAAATTCACATCATATTTCTTTAAATCAATTTTATTGACTAGATTTATTAATGCTTTTTCTATACCACCAACATTTAGATCATATGAAGTAAAAAGTAGACTTTTTTTCTTTTTTTCTAGCATTAAAATTATAGTTATGACTAAAATACTAACCGCTGGTGCAGTAATGATATGTCCTGTAAATAATGATAGGAAAACTATTAATAGTAAACTTACATATGACATATACTCTGAAAAGACTATTTTTTTTCTATTTTTTAATATTTTAAATAAAATATAGATGTAGGTTATAAAGAATAAAAGACAACCAATTATTCCATGACTATAATAAATATCAAAATAATCCATCTCAATCGCTTTTGTTTGTTTTCCATTTTTTAAATAACCAATTCCAAATAGTTTTTGATATATAGTTGACTCTTTATACAACTTTTGTTTTTTATCTAGAAAGGTTAATCTCTGGCTAAAGATAAAGTGATCAATTAATTTTGGTTTTTCTAATATATCTCCTAAATCATCTACTTTTAAATAATCCATATGAACTTTTATATTCTTATAAAAGTTGGTTTTTGGTAAAACTGCTATAACAGCTAATGATAAAATTAAAATCGTTACTAAGGATATTCCTATTATCTTGTATTTTTTTTGTTTTAAGCTTTTTATCCATAGCCATAGAATAGCTAATGATATAGTAATTATTAGTGATAGTAATGGTGTTTTTGTTCCAATTGTTAATATAACAACTAAGTATAAAATACCTATTAAAGTTGATATTACGTATTTCTTGCTCTCATAAAATATCGTTATCATAACTGGTGTTAATATAGAAATTATACCACTTATCTCATTTGCTGAGTTAAAGAAACCTAGGGTTCCTGATTTTGTTATTTCATAGCTTTTAAATCCTATATTCAAAGCATTTGGAATAAATATTAAAATTAAATAAGTAATAAGGCTTGTCATTAAAACCATTTTACTTATCCTTAACTCTTCTTTAATACTATAAAGTGATAATAACATTAATGGAAAATAGAATACTCTAAGTAGTCCTTGTATTTCTGAAAATAGTCCTATACTATCTTTAAATATAATAATTCCTAGAATATAGAGACACGTATATATTAAGAAAGCAAAGTAATATATTAGATTTTTTGTATTTTTATAAATAAAAGTTGCTGTTATCATTACAAATATTAAAAATAACATTCTTATTATAATCCCCAAAGTTAAATTTATATTAAAAACATGAATAAATACACCTGTAATTAAGTCTAGTATTGGCTGTATTAAAATAAATATTGCTAATATTTTATTAAAGTTTTTCTTGATCTTTTCTTCCATTATATCACCTTAGATTCATTATATCATGATAGGTAGTATTCAAACAAGTTAAATAATGGACATATCTTTACAATGAATTCTGTCTAGTTTATTTCTATTTTTTATTTAATATTATATAATATTAGTATAATTCGAGGTGATCATATGAGTAAGAAAAAGAACGAGAAAATAGCAACCCCCATAGTAAATAAAAATGATATAGGTAAAACTGTAAAAAGGCGTCGACACCCATTTGTTAATACTATGCTTTTTTTCACTTTGTTATCTAGTATTATATATTTTGTTGTTACTTTACTGTATAAAGAGAATGATTTAAATATGTTATCTATTTTAATAAATATTTTATTACTATTTTTATTTACTATCTTCTTTATATTCTCCTCTCTTTCCAATAATAGTAATAAAAAAACAGCAACTTTTATGAGTGCTTTTATTCTAACAATGTATAATGTAGTTGGTATTGTTACAACGATGGGGTTAATTGTTATTCCTACTTATAATAAGGTAGAAGATTTTACCAACAAAAGCTTAACTGAAGTAGTTTCATGGGCAAGCAAAAACAATATTACTTTGCATCAAGAATATGAATATAGTGATATGATTAGCGAATATCATATCATTAGTCAAAATATGAAACCTGGTACTAATATTAAAAATATTAAAAGTTTAACTGTAGCTATTAGTGATGGTGCTAGTCCAGATAAGGAAGTTGTTGTCCCTGATATGACTACCTGGGATAGTGAGCGAGCATTAAATTTTATCAATGAGAATTATCTGACTAATGTATCAGTAGAATTTGTGAAGTCCGATAAGGTGAAAGACACTGTCATAGAACAAAGTAAAAGTGGAAATATGAAAAGAAGTGACGCGTTGAAGCTTACTTTCTCTTTGGGAGAGGAAGAGCTTAGTGAAGTTAAGATGATAGATTTAACAAATAAAACTAAGTTTGAGGCAGAGTTTTATTTAAAACAGCACCAAATTAATTATGAGATTAAGAATGCATTTTCTAATAAGATTAAACGTGGTAATGTATCTAAACAGAGTATAAGGGCTGGGGATACTGTTAAGGTTAATGATGAAGACCATAAAGTTATTGTTACGATTAGTAAGGGCAAGAAAATAAAGGTTCCTAATCTTAAAGATATGTCTGTTACGGAGATTACAAATTGGATTATTAAGAATAGATTAAAATTAGAATTTGCTGATCAATATGATGAAAAGATTAAAGATAATAAAGTAATAAGTGCTAATTATAAAACTGGAGATATAGTAGAACAAGGAACTTTAATTCATGTTATTATCTCTAAAGGTAAATTAGTTATGCCAAAATTTTCTTCATTAAGTGAGTTTTATGAATGGGCGGATAAATACTCTATTCATTATGAGGAAAAGTATGAATTTAATAATGATGTTGCAGCTGGTGAAGTTATTAAATATTCTCACAAAACGGGTGATGTTATAAAAAATAATGATACCATCATAATTACTATTTCTGATGGTAAAAAACGTGAGGTTCCTAATTTAGTTGGGCTTTCAAAAAGTGATATTATTTCTAAACTAAAAAAACTTGATTTAGGTTATAGCTTTGTTTATAAAAACAGTAGTAGTGTTAGTAAAGATAAAGCTATTAGTCAATCGATTAGTGCAGGAAGTAATGTATCAAGTGGTACAACTATTACAGTTACTTTAAGTAATGGTAAAAAAGAGGTAACCCAGAAAAAGGAAGTTTCCACAAAGCCCTCTAATTCAAATACAACTTCAGGTTCTAGTGGTTCTTCTAATTCTGGAAGTAATAATACTAATAATAGTGGTGATAAGACACCTGCTTGTGAAGTTAAAACATACACTGTAAGTGGAAGTATTCGAAATATATTTAATAGTTACTCTAGTTATGACGCTGTATCTTCTGCACTATACTCTTTCTTTAGTAGTAATTATCCTAATGTTAAGTTAAGTGTAGTTGGTGTTGGTGATACAGGTATGAGTTCTGGCTCATATGTAGGCGGAATTGGTCCTGGTAGTAGTGTTACTAGTTGTAATGGAGTTGTTTATACAATTAAAATAGCAAAGTAAAATTCCATAAATGAATATGGAATTTTATTTTTTATCTAGCCTCATTTTAATATATAAATCAATTTTTTCTTTATCTACTTCTCCTATTTTACATCTTATGTCTTTATCTTTTATTTCATATACATAATCAGTTTTTACAATACTATCTTTATCAAGATTATTTTTTTGATCCCTTTTTAATAAAATATTATCTTTATATTTCAGTTTTTCGATTCTTGAAGAAATTAGCATACCAAAATATTCTATATCAACAACTAAATTAGTTCTTACTATAACAAAAAGATGATTATTCCCTTCTTTCTTATTACTATATGTATATCTATCTACATATACAATATCACCAACTTTGTATTTAGTATATGGCTCAGCTTCTTCCTTGATATAATAAGTAATTTCTCCTTTATGAATTTCTTCTGTTGGTGGGTTATTAATAAATGCATCCTCTAGTGGTTTTATCCATCCTTCTTCATATCCTTTTTTTATGAAATCATCCATTATTATCATCTCCTTCATTTATGGGCATAATTTTTATAGTGTAACCAATTGGTTCTAGTATTTTTATCAAAGAATTAATCTGTGGAGAATTAAGACCATTCTCTATTTTTGCGATTTTTTCTCTAACTACTCCTGATAAATTTGCTAGCTCTTGTTGTGTTAGTTTTTTCTCTTTTCGCAATTTTATAAAATTAGTTAATAAATCATATTCTAAATCTTGTAATAGTTTTTCTTTTTCCATAATACCAACCTCTAATTTATTGTACCATATTTTATACAATTGTCAATTTCTATCATTATCTATCAATATAAAAGACTATTAATAATTTTTTCTTACTAACAGTCTTTTTTCTTTTTATAATTAATTAAATTCTTCTGTAAAGTTTCCATCTTTAAATATTTCTATTTCTTTTTCATCTTGTGTTGTTCCTATGATGTTTAAATCTTTTGTACCTATCATAAAATCTACATGTGATTTACAATGATTTAAATTGTGTTGAAATAATTCTTCTTTTGACATATTTGTTCCATTTTCAAAGCATTCTGGGAATGAATCACCTAAAGCTAAATGACAGGCTGCATTTTCATCATATAAAGTTTCTAAAAACACTAGGTTACTATTTGAAATTGGTGATGAATAAGGAACTAATGCTACTTCCCCTAGCATATTGGCGTTTTCGCAAATGTTAATCATTGACTTTAATGTTTCCTCTCCTTCTTTGGCACTACAAGCTACTGCTTTTCCATTTTTAAACGTAATAGAAAACTCATTAATGATTGTATCCTGATAACAAAGTGGCTTTGAACTATAAACTATTCCATTTGCACTCATACAATCAGGAGATGTGTATACTTCCTCTGTTGGGAAATTTACTAATACATCTTTTCCATTTGCTAGTCTTTCATTTCCTGAGGACCATATATGTTTTTCTGGAAGTTCAATTGTAAAGTCTGTTTTATTTGTGCTTGTGTAATGTAGCTTTTTAAATTTATATTCATTCAATTTAGCGCTGCGCTTTTCCAATTTTTCTATTTTTCTTTCCCATACTTCTATTGGATTTTCTTCTTTTATACTACATATTTCAAATATTTTATTCCATAATTCATCGGTTGGATTTGTTGCATCTTTAAATAATGCTTTGGCCCAGGCTTTCGTTGGTACTGCAGCTATACACCAGGCAAGGGATGATTTCGCACGTAGCGCATCAAAATCTTTTCTTGTTTCATACATAAACTTGGTCATTTCAGTTAGCTTTTCTGCTTTAATATCTTTCATTAATCCAGGTGTTTTTGATACAAGCATCAAAAAGGCTGCATCCTTTTTTGCATAAACATTCCATATTTCTCTATTCCAAAATGTTAGTTTTTTTAAATCTTTTATTTCAAGATTTGTTAATGCATCGTGCATTAAATATGGATCTGTTATATCAAAGTAAATATCTGTTATTCCTATATTATAGGCCTTATTTGCAACTACTCTTACAAACTCTATTGCTTCTGTATTAGCACTTATAAATAGTGGTTTGTTTTTATCTACTTTTAGACAGGTGCTTAATAAAACTTCAGCATATTTTTCTAATAATTCGTTCATTTTTTTATCCTTTCTTACTACTTTTTTATTATATAATAAAGGAGATGAAAAATCATCCCTTTATTCAACTATTAATTCTATTCTATTTTGCCTATTTTTATTTAAAGATAAACTATATTTCTTCTTATTTATAGTAGTCTCCTTTTTAGAAATAGTTCCAAAGGCGTCTGCTATTTCTCCATAGTCTTCAGAGTCAATAGTCTTTGTGTAAATTAGCATAGAATAAGTTCCTTTTGGAACATGGGAAATATCTACTTCTTTATTATACCATGCATATTCTTTAGACTTATTATCTGTTGATGTTACCTTGTAGCTACCTTTATTTGTACTTCCAATATTATAGGTATATTGTTCATATGTATCTACATTTTCTAATATTAATTTCCTAGTTATTTTAGAAGAATCACTATATGTTCCTCCATAATTATAAGATGTACCTTTTATATTCATATTATTTTCATCAAACGCTATATCTTCATAATCATTTATCATGTTTCTAAATGTATTTGCGGTTGATGTTGTTATCAGTTCGTCTCTTATACTTAGTTCCATCTGCTTTGTTCTAAGAGATAATAGCACTTTAAAGCTATAACCTTTATTATTATCCTCTGCTCTTCTATCTATATCTACATTAAATAGATTGTCTACTATTGTCTTAGTATAGTAAATCCCCTTTGTTGCCTTCATGTATAAATCATAATCTCCACTAGGTACCTTACTAAAATCTATTTTTCCTTTAAACCAAGAATTCTTATATTGAGCTCCATTTGTTTGTCCTAAGTCATATGGAACATCTTTTGTCCAAGAGTCTATTTCAATTGAATATTCTTTATTGCTATTCTTATTTTTTAATATTAATTCATATTTGTTGTCTGATGTATTATTATCTTTATCTAGAATCATTAAATATCCACTAATTGTATAAGTCTTGTTTGTTTGGTTCCATTTTAGGCTTTCTAAGTTAAATTCTCCTTTAGCTTCTTCTAACTTTTTCTCTTCAACAAATACCTTTATTTCCTTGGTTATAGTATTTTTAGCAGAATCGGTTACTTGGTAGATAACTATATATTCACCTAATTCTTTAGTATTTACTGTGTTCTCTATTACTTTTATTTCTTTCGTTAAGTCACCATCTTCCATATCTGTTGCAGTGACATTTTTTAATTCATCAAATGCATCATTTAAATAAATTGTTTTATCACTAGCATTAATCACTGGATCTTGGTCTTTTACAACTGATACTTTTATCGTCTTTGTTACTTCTTGATTATAACTATCCACTACTTTGTAGGTAATCTGATACTCACCTACTTTACTCATATCTACTGTATTTTCTATTACTTCAATCTTATCTGTTAGATTTCCATCTTCTTCATCTTTGGCACTTACATCTTTTAATGTATCAAATTTTGTATTTACAGTTACTGTTTTATCTTCTGCAATTATTTCTGGTTTTTTATTTTCAGTAACTGTTATTGTTATTTTTTTGAATGTTTTTTCATTTTTACTATCTACTACTTTATAAGTAATCTCATAAGTACCTGGTTTATCTATATCTACTGTTCCTTCTACTGTTATTTTAACAGTTAAATCTCCATCTTCTTCATCTTTAGCGGTTACTCCATCTAATAGGTCTATTTTTGTTCCTTGTACTATTTTTTTATTACTTGCATTTATTACTGGAGGAGTATTTAATGTTTGATTTTCATTTGTAACTTTGTAATTATATTTAGTAATATAAGCATTAGCCTCACTAGATAGAATATAGCCATAGGAATTACTATTATTAGAAAGACTTACTGGTACTTTATACCATTTTACTCCATTTACTGTAGTCTCGCCTACTATTGGAAAATAAGAATAAGTATATTGTCCGCCTATTTTGTAAGTAGAACTATCAATAGGCTCGCTACAAACCCACTCATATGCACCACTAATATTAACTGTCTGATATCCATAGTCACTATCTACAAATTGAATTGAATCTGCACTTACCCAGTCTTTCTGGTCTTTCATATAATTAGATGTTATTTGATAAGCTACTGGTTTTTTATTACCATTGTATGCTGTTGCATATACCATAACTAATTTATCTTTTAATACTTTACTATTTTTGCTTTGTTGTAATGTTGAATCATAGTAATAAGTTGTATCTTTTAGTATTTTTGCAACTTTAGGTTTTAATTCAGCATTTTCGACATATAAATCATACTCATAGTCATAATCTAGGTATTGTGTTACATTATTTGGAGCTATATAACTATTCTTAGCTTTGTTAATTTTTGTTACTTGCTCTTTTTTCACATATACATATGAATCCCAGTTATAGTCTCCTGTTGTGGTAATTGTTGTACCATTGATTATTTTGTCACTTTGCAATTTATACCATGTACCTTCACTATTAGTAACCTCATCAACAATTAATACACCATCATCTTTTTCAGGGTAAGTATAGACAACCGTTGCCATGGCACTTGGAGAAATGTATGCTTTCGTTGGGGAGGTTACTACTCCTAATTGATAAAAATTATAGTCTTGCATTCCTTTGGCTTTATCAAAACTATAATAGTTAGCAGCCATTTTTTCACTCCAGTATGTATCTGCTGCATATTTTACATTCATTCCAATATATTTATCACCAAATACTGGTCCGAAATACCTGGAGTCAGATGGGTCTGCATAACCATCTGTTATCCATTTATAAGCATATTCTAAAATACTATTTGTATATGTTGGATACCAATTTGCTGCCTGATATGGGTTAGAATCCACTGCATTAAATCCAAATCCATTATTTTTATTAATCGCCAAACTACTTCTACCATGAGCTGATTCATTTCTATTTAGACTTAATGATAAAAGTGCGTTAGCTCCATACTTTTGTTGTGAATAATAAAAGTAAGTTCCTTGTCCATATAATCTAGATGAATTATTAACACTTTTATTACCATAAACATCTTCAACTATTCCCATATTATTTCTAATGTATTCATCTATATTCATTGATGAATATGTTGTTTTAGAATGATTTGATAAAAACATATAGTAATTGTAATAAGGATTATTTTTATTTACAGCATTATTTCTTGTATTGCTTTTATAATCCTTTAACATGGTTAATCTATCTTTATAAAAGTAATGACCATCATAACTATAATAAGTTCCTATAGCCAACTGCTCCGGTTTTGGACCAATCGTTGATCCAGCTTGACCAGAGTAAGTATTTTGAATTTTCGCAACATAGTTATGTCTTATGGAATCATTTACTGTATAGGAACTACTTGATTTAACCCAGTTTAAGGGAACTATTTCAAAGGTACCATTTTTAATCCAAGCAGAAAGCCCTCCTATCATTACTTTAACTGATTTATTGTAATTTACATCAAGTAACGCTCCATCTACTCCTCCATAAAGTGAACCTGTATCCATATAAGTATATTGTCTAGTATTTAAATCCCTTGTTTCATAAAAATATGTAAGTGTTTCTGGATTAACGCTTAAATCAAGTAAGGCATTATTGGCATCAACTATTTTAGTAGAACCACTTGTTGAATCAAATATAATCAAATCACTTGCTCCATTATTAACCATAGCATTTTTTGCTTCATTATAACTGTTGTAGCAACCTACAAAATCAGCTATGCCATCTGTATGTGCTCCAGCAAGTTCAAATCGATTATTACAATTATTTCTAGTTTGATATTGTGAAAGCGATAATGCTTCTGTATTCTTTGGAATTACAAATATGATGGAAATTATTAACATTAACATAAATAAGTTCTTTTTTCGCATATATACACCTCCATCTATTCTCTCAATTATATTATAGCAATATTTTCTCTTTTTCTCTTAATTTTCGACATATTTTTTCTTCATTTTACGCTATTTTACACTTAAGATATTTTTGGGGGAGTCTTGCTAAAATAGGATAAATTAGTTATAATTATATTTGTATAATTTTGCAGAGTGGAGGATGTTTATGTCAAAAGAAAATGAAGAATACGAAAAGAAACCAAAAATTAGATTTGTAGTACTGGCATTTCTGACTATTTCATTAATTACCAGTATTTTTGCGATATATGAAATATTTTTATTAAGCTCTATTGAAGATTTGATTCGATATATAGTTATTGGTGTATTGGCCTTTATAGATTTAATATTCATATTAAAAACTAAAAGTATATTTAAGAATAGAAAAAAAAGAAAAAAGAAAAACAAGAAGAATCAAAAACATATCGCACTTATTTTATTTATGATTTTATATTCTATTCTATGTGGTGTTGTTGGTGGAGTTGTTTTTTATGTTTATGGAAGACTTAATAGTATTAATAAAGTTTATGTTACCTACTCTTCGAGTTTAGTGGTTATGAAAGATAATGAGGCAAAAGAAATTGGGGATGTAAAGGATTATACTATTGGTATTTTAAGTGATAAAAAGTCACCTGAAGGATACATCATTCCACAGGAAATTATTAAAGAGAATAAATTAAATGATGATAATGAAGTAAAAAGTTATGATGACTATTCTTCTATGTTAGCTGATTTATATGCTGGAGAGATTGAAGCAATGTTTACTTCTAGCAGTTATGTTTCTATGTTTTCTGGTGTAACGGGATATGAAGAGATTGCGTCTGATACTAGAGTTGTTATTTCTAAAGATAAAAAGATGAGAAAATCTGATACATCAGAAAATGAAACAGCCTCTAGTGGTAAATCCATTACTGAACCCTTTACTATTCTTTTAATGGGAATTGATTCTACAGACGAAGTATTAAATAAAAATGCTGTTGCTAATGGAGATACTTTGATCTTAATTACATTCAACCCTAAGACTTTAAATGCTACTATGATTTCTATTCCAAGAGATAGTTATGTACCGATTGCTTGTTGGCCCGATAAATCTGAAAATAAAATCACTCATGCAGCTGGTTATGGAACTGACTGTATGATGAATACAATTGAAGAGTATTTTGATGTTGATATTGATTACTATGCTAAAATTAATTTTAAAGGTCTTGTAAAACTAGTTGATGCTGTTGGTGGTATTGATGTTGAGGTACCTAAAGAATTATGTACTGACGATTCCTCTCGTGGTGGACAGGTTTGTATCCAAGAAGGATTACAGCATTTAAATGGAGAGCAAGCTTTAGTATTTGCAAGAAATAGAAAACAACTTGCTGAGGGAGATTTTGGTCGTGCTAAACATCAACAAGAAATAGTTATGGAGTTAATTAATAAAATGAAAGGTATCACTGAAGTTTCTAAATTTATGGAAATTTTGGATACTGTTTCAAATAGTTTAGATACAAATCTTACCACTAAACAAATCTTATCTTTTTATAATATAGGTAAAGATATTATAAAGAAAAGTCTCGCTGCAGATGATGCAGATCTTGTTAATATTCAACAGTTATATTTAGCTGGTAATGGTCAAATGATATATGATGAGAGAATGCGTATGGTATTATGGAACTATGTGCCTAATAAAGACAGCAAAAAAGATGTTATTAAAGCCATGAAAGAAAACTTAGAATTGGCAGAACATGAAGAAATACATGAATTTAATTTTTCTATAAATGAACCTTATGAGAAAGTGGTTATTGGAGCAGGTCCTTATAAAACCAGTTATACTTATAAATTGGTTCCTGATTTTACTGGAGATAGCGAAAGCACTGCTAGAGCTAGTGCTAGTAGACTTGGTATTAGGGTTTCCTTTAAAGGAAGTGGCGGACATGTTGTATCCCAAAGTTATCCTGCTAATAAGAGGGTTGATAAAATTAGCGGTAGTGTTATTTTAACTCTATCTAGTAGTGGTGCCTCTACAAACAGTAATAGTTCTTCTTCTACGAATAAGAATACAACAACAGATACAAAAGACAAAACGAAACCTAATGGAAGTGATACTGACAATTCTTCAACAAATACTAAGCCTGATAGTTCTAAACCTGGTGATAATGGTTCTAATGGTGACAACTCTCCTAGTGATTCTGATTCTGCTGATGCTAATACTGAATAAAGAAAAATAGATATCATATAAATTTTGATATCTATTTTTTATTCGCTTATTTTTATAAATTTATCTTTTCCTACTCCACAAAGTGGACATTTCCAATCATCTGCTAAATCATCAAATCTAATTTTTTCTTTGGCATCATCATAAATATAACCACATATTGTACATTGATGTTTTACTGCATTTTTATCTTCTGCTCCTTCAATATAGGTAGGAGCTTTTTTAGGGGAAGTTCCTTTAATAACCTCATGGTAAAATTTATAAGTCATTGGGACATTATTCGTTTGTTTTTTTGTTATATTTACTCTACCTAAAATAATATCATGTGTTTTACAATCTATTATATCTACTACATCACAAATTAGATAACTACTAATATCCTCTGTTACTACTGGAATATTATCTATTATTTCGTAATTAGTATCTTTAAATTTATCAATTTCTTTTGATGTATAATATCCAAATTTCGAAATTACTTTGGGCTTTGTTTTTTCAGAAATAATTGATGCTGAAAACTTTTTTGTTTTTCTTATTGCTTCATTGGTATAGTTATCCTTATTTAGTGAGATAGCTATAATGGGATTCTCTGATGTTATTTGAACTAGAGTATTAATTACACATCCAACGTTTTTATTATCAAATCTACTTCCTATAATATACATACCATAGGAGATATCTCTAAATACAGTATTATCCATCTACTTTACTTCCTGACGCCATAATCCATGTTTATTACAATAAGAATATATTACTGCTCCTTTTTCATATGGAACTGTTAAGGTTGGCTTATCATTTGGTTTTAATAATACTTCTATATTTTTATTTTTTGTTTTTACTAATATCCATTCAATATAATGATCATCTTCCATTACATGATTTATATTTATAATTATATTGTCTTTTTCTACTTCATATGTTGGAATATGCTTTTCAAAGCTAGCATCTGTACTATTTACCTTTACTGTATGCATCTTTTCACCACAGCACATTATTCCACAATCATTACAGTTGCAGTCTTCTATTACTTTTACTAAAGCATTACACTTTAAACATTTCTTTAATACTAAATCTTTCATTTTATCTCCTCCTTAAAATACTCTATCCATTCTTTTTCTTTAAAGCCTATTAAAACTTTATTTTTTGCCACTAGAAGTGGTCTTTTTATTAACATTCCATCTGATGCTAATAATTTTATTTTTTCGTTCCTAGTCATCTCTTTTAACTTATCTTTTAGCTTTAATTCTCGATACTTTATTCCACTTGTATTGAATAATTTGGAAACTTCTATATTATAGAAATTAATCCAATTTTCTAACTCTTGATACTCTGGTGTTTCAGTAATTATATTTCTATCTGTAAAGTCTATATTATTTACTTCTAACCATTTTTTTGCTTTTTTACAAGTAGAACATTTTGGGTATTCAATAAATTCCATATTATCATCCTTTCCATTTCTATTATACTATGTTTTATTTTTTTATAAAGAAAAAACTCCAATTTATTTGGAGGTTTTCTATTATTTTGCAGATTTCATTTTATAAATAAATATTGTGTTATTGGCATTAGATGAGGTAAATCCATTATACTCATTGGATTTTTCTAATAATTTTTTTGCAGTAGTTGTATAGTTTTTAAATTTATCTGTATAACTTGTTATTTTTTTAATTCCTTCTTTATTTAAAGTAGAAATTCCATTTGATAAAGTTGTAGTTCCTTCACTTAATGTTTTTGTACCTTCTGTTAGTGTGATTGATCCAGTATATAAGCTACATATTCCTGTTTTTAATGAAGTTACGCCTGTTGTTAATTCAGTAGTACCAGTTTTTAACTCAGATAGTGCAGACAATAGAATATCTATTTGACTAGATAGGTAATTTATTTTTTCTGCAGTTTGTCCGAAAGCAGTTGCATCAGTATTTAATAATAGATACACATCATATAGTCCTTTTAATTGCATTAGATTTGCAGTTTGTTCAGCATATGGAGAGTTTACTAAATAACTTTGTAAAGCAGTATTTGCGGAATTTGCATCACTATATGTTCCCCCTAATCCAAATGATGATACAGTAAACTGATTAAATAGTGAGACTAAATCGTTTGTTAATCCTTCCATCTTTAGTGATTCTAATAAAGTATTAGCTGCAGTTATATTTGATGTCTTTAAATAGGTTAAGGAACTTGTATCTAATTGTTGTTTTGCTGTTGTTAATGCTGTTATCACTTGTTCTAAACCTTTATCAACACTTACTGATCCATTTTCTATCTTTGTAATTCCCTCGTAGGATTTTTTTAAATTATCAGAAATAGTTTTTGTTCCAGCTAAAACTGTATTTGTACCATTTTCAAGTTCATCAGATCCACTCTCTATTTTATCCATATTCTCATTTAACATATTTACAGATGTTGATATAGTATCCATTTTATTAAAAACATTAAGATCACTTTCTTCTAGAAGTTTTGGTGTTGCGACTATATAAATATTATTTAATGAAAATTTGGTTGTATCATATGTGATTGTTATTTCATCCAATCCTTTTAATTCCTCTAATTTTGTACTTTCGTAAAGTCCAGGAGATGCAATACCTACTAACATATTTTTAGTTCCTGTATCTATTGCTTTCCCATTTGTTATTTCAACATTTGTATTTTCTTTATCACTAAGCATTGTTCCAACTGTTGTAACTATTGGTGTATAGATTTTATTTTTTTCATCATAAGAGTTATTTGTAAAGGATAGGACTATTTTTACTGATCCTTTTTTACCTAACATCTTTTTTACATTTGTTTTTTTACCATTTAAGTAATATGTGGCCTTTATGGATACTGGTAATTCTTTATTCGTTGTTCCTTGGTAAAAAATATCTTTCCCTGCAGATGTCCATGTTAATTTATTTCCTTCTAAATTGTATTTTTCATCTCCATTAAGATTCAAAATATCTTTTAGTTCTGTTTCATCTTCAATAGTTCCTTTATCCTCCAAATATAAATGATTATTAACGACTGTTTTTGTTATGGAACCATTATAATTTAGATTCGTATAAACAGTTTCTTTTTTTTCTAAAGCAAATGTGTTACTTGGACTAAGCATAACTCCAGTTACTAAAACTGTTCCAATTATTTTATTTATTTTATTCATATTAAACTCCCTCTTTCTTTATTTTTGTCGTTTTTAAAATAAGATGATCAAATATGATTAGTAATGATGGTAGGATTAAAATTACTACTAACATACTAATAATAGATCCTCTAGCAAGTAATTCACAGATTGATCCTATCATATCTATTTTTGTATAGACTGCTACTCCGAATGTTGCGGCAAAGAAGCATAATGCCGATGTTATGATTGATGGTACTGTTAGGCTTAGCGTTTCTTTCATGGCTTTTTTCTTATCTTTAATCTTCATTCTTTCTTCTAAGTATTTTGTGGACATTAATATGGCATAATCTATTGTTGCCCCTAGCTGAATTGTTCCAACTATGATTGATGCAATGAATGGCAACTCAGTACCTGTAAAATAAGCTATAGCCATATTTATAAAGATTGCAAATTCAATCGCTAGTATTAAAATAATTGGTAAGCTAAACGATTTTAAAACTAATAACATGATAGCAAATATGACAATTATTGATGTGTAATTTACCATTTTGAAGTCATGGTCTGCAATGGTGACTAGGTCTTTCATAAGTGGTCCCTCACCAGCAATAATTCCTTTTTTATCATATTTTTTTACTATCTTAGAAACCTCATCTACTTGATTATTTAATTCGTTTGATGCTATTTCATAGGTTGAATTTGCTATAATTAATTGATATTTATCATTAGAAAGCATATCTTTAAGATTGTCTGGTAATAGACTTTCTGTCCCCTCATTCATAAGAGTTTTAGGAGATAAAACTAGATCTATTCCTTTTACTTGTTTTAATTCTTCTGTTAAGTCTTCTACTTTATTTGTTTTTATATCTTTACTAATTAGAATTATTTCTGGAGATACAATATTAAATTCTGAAGCTAAGTGTGAATTTGCTACATGGAATGGTAAATCCTTAGGAAGGGAGTCATCTAATTTATAATAAACCTTATAATTTTCATTTCCTATGTAGGCTGGTATCATTAGTACTAGAAATATTAAAATGATTCCAATATAGTGTTTAACTGAAAAGTCTTGTAATTTTTGAAATTTAGGAAAGAAGTTTTTATGTTTTGTCTTTTCTATTATATGATCAAATACAAGAAGTAAGGCTGGAAATAGTGTTAACACACAAATAAGTCCACATATAACTCCTTTAGCCATAACGATACCAATATCTTTTCCTAGTGTTAAATCCATTGTACAAAGTGCCAGAAATCCTGCAAAGGTAGTTAAGGAGGATCCTATTACTGATTTAAAGGTTTCTCTTATTGCTTCGGCCATTGCGAGTTTTTTATTTTTCTCTTTTTCTTTTGCTTGTTCATATTTATGATACAAGAAGATAGAGAAGTCTGTTGTTACTCCTAACTGAAGAATTGCAGTAATTGCTTTAGTTATATAACTAATCTCCCCTAAGAAAATATTTGTTCCCATATTATATAGAATAGCTACTCCGATATTTGAAAGTAATAATACTGGGATGATGTAAGAGTCAGTTGATAGAATTAATATTACTAAACAGAATATCACTGCAATGATTACATAGGCTGCAATTTCCTCATTAGATAAATCCATTGTATCAATTACCATTGATGTCATACTACTAACATGAGATGCATCATCCACGGTTTCTCTTAAGTCTCTTACTGTACCAATTGTTCTATCTTCTGATGTTGAACCATTAAATGTAACCATTATTATCGTTTCATTACTTTTATATACTTTGTCCTTTACCTCATCAGGTAACATATCATAAGGTATTGTTGTATCTATGATATCAGCAATACTAAATACTTGATTTACCCCTTTTATAGCTTTTATTTTATCTTCTAGTTTTAATATATTTTTAGAAGAATCATTTTCTACCATTACAAAAGCATATGAACCTAGTCCGAAGTCTTCTGTTAAAATTTTTTCTCCTTTTATTGTTTCATTACTATCTGGTAAGTAAACCAAAATATCATAATTAATTCTAGTGTTTATATAACCATATATGGCTGGAATTAATAAGAGTAAACTAATTATTACTATTAACATACTATGGTTAGAAATAAACTTAGAAAATTTTTTCATAGTATTTTCCTCCTTCTGCATATATATTCTATGAAAAAACTTATACAAAATCATTAACAATATTATATATTTGTTATTTTATCCAACATATTTTATTTAATTGTTTGTTATTTTGCGGACACTTGTTGTTTATCTTTACAAATGTACTTTTTTTATATACTATATATGTAGGTGATAATTATGAAAAAGAAAGAAGATTTACGTGTAACAAAAACAAAGAAAAATTTATATGAGGGTCTTTTACTTATGATGAGGGATAAATCTTTTGAAGAAATAAAAGTTTCTGATATATGTAGTACTGCTTTGACTAATCGTTCTACTTTTTATGATCATTTTAGTGATAAATATGAGCTTCTTTCTTCCCTAATAAAAGATTTGGAGGATGAACTTGCTAAAAAGTTGGAAGAAAATAATAATTTAGAAACAGAAAAAGAGTATTATATGAAAATGATTGAATTATTATTTGATCATATAAGTGAAAATATTTCTATTTATTCCTCTATTATTAAAAATAATAATAATAGTATTGCACGTGATATGTTTTATGATGCTTTAGTAAAAGATGTAGAAAAGCATATTAAGAGTAATCATATGGATCATGGGAATATACCAATTGAAATTATTACTATTTTTTACGTTAGTGCAGTAATTAATGTTTGTATTTACTATATAACTGATCCAAGTAAATATAAAAAAGAAGATATTCTTTCTTATTTAAATGAATTAGTTCCAAGTAATATTTATTAGAAACACAAAATAAAACTGATAAATTATCAAATCTTAATCTTGATATTTCTATCAGTTTTTATATTAATAAGAGATTTTAGCTTTTTCTACTTCAATTGTCGGACGAACACCATAGCCATTTCCAAACTTAACAGGAGGACCACCAACATTATACGTGCTACTTTCAATTGCTCGAGACATCCCTGGTGTTGCTGAATATACAGTCTCTAAATAGTATCCTTTAAAATTATTATTGGAATACCCAGTATTTTCTAGTAAATATTGACAATTTATATTTAAATTGGTATCTCCACTACATGCATCTTTTAATTCTACTATTGTTAATAATCGGGCTGCATAGCCTTCATAACTAAAATTAGTAACTCTCACTTGTCCTTGTTCATCTATTATATTTCTTTTTATATTACTTAAACTTACATTACTCCATTGTGTTGTTGATGGTAACTGTAATTTTGCAGTCCTTGGACCATAGTATGTATTGTAGTTTCCATTTTCATCATATGCAAACTCTGCTGTATTATTAGGACTTCCTCCTGATACATTATTATAATAAATTAATGTTGCATAG
>CAOJYR010000008.1 GCA_948465965.1 uncultured Mycoplasmatota bacterium | reverse complement strand
GATATAG
Source organism: uncultured Mycoplasmatota bacterium (assembly GCA_948465965.1). Lineage (GTDB taxonomy): Bacteria > Bacillota_I > Bacilli_A > RF39 > UBA660 > CAJMSU01. The sequence continues at coordinate 54,069 of CAOJYR010000008.1, read as the reverse complement.
AATTAAAATATAATTAAAGTGGTGCGGTTGAAATTACAATAAAGAAAACTGTTAAAATTGATTTAACAGTTTTAATATAAAATAAATATATATATCCTCATCAAAAAATAAATACAGGGAATAACTTGTATTTATTTTTCTATTATCTTATCAACAAGTCCATATTCTAATGCTTCTTTTGCACTCATATAATTATCTCTTTCAGTATCTCTTTCTATTTTTCGTAAATTTACACCCGTATTTTTAGAAAGTATTTTATTGAGTCTTTTTCTTATATCAATAATTCTATCAGATGCAATCTTAATATCAGTGGCTTGCCCTTCGGCCCCACCAAGAGGTTGATGAATCATAATATCGGAATTAGGAAGAGCATACCTTTTTCCCCTGCATCCACTAGAAAGTAAGAAAGCCCCCATGCTAGCAGCCATACCAACACAAATCGTTGATACATCACTTTTAACAAAATTCATGGTATCATAAATTGCCATACCAGAAGTAACAGCTCCACCAGGGGAATTAATGTAGATTGATATATCATCATTATTAATAGAATCTAAATATAATAATTCTGCAATAACACTATTAGCTAGAGCATCATTAATCTCCCCACTAATAAAGATAATTCTCTCCTTTAATAACCTTGAAAAAATATCATAACTTCTTTCTCCATCTAATTCTTTTTCAACAACTACTGGAACTAAACTCATAATTATCACCTATAAATAGTATAATGTAAAGAATAAAAATTATTCATATTGAAAAACGACAAAGTATGCTATAATTAAATAAGATAATAAAGAGGGTGGAAAAGAATGATAGAAACCATAGATGTAAGGATAAACAATAAAATTTATAATTTAAGTAAAGGAATGACCCTAGAAGAGATATCAAAAGAATTTATAAAAGACTTTAAATATCCAATAATTTTAGCTAAAGTAAATAATAGATTGAAGGAATTAACAGAAACTGTAACAGAAAATTCAACAATTGAATTTATGGATTTAACATCACGCCAAGGAAATAGGACGCATATTAGTGGTCTAACTTATATATTAATATATGCAGTCAAAAGACTATATGGAGAAGATGCAAATATAATTGTGCAGCACTCCCTAGATAAAGGGATTTATATAAAAACGAATTTTAAACTGACTGAAGCCAAGCTAAAAAATATTAAAGAAACAATGAAGTCAATTGTAGCATCAGATATGCCTATTACTAATGTTACAGTAGATAGAATGGAAGCTATCAAATACTTTGAAAGTATTAAAGACTTTTCTAAAGTAGGTGTAATGACCTATAATACAAATAACTATGTTAGCTTATATCGATTAGGTAATTATTATAACTATTTTTATACATTAATGCCCAATTCTACAGAAAAATTAAAGGACTTCGATCTCACATATATCAAAGAAAATGGTTTTGTTTTAAGATTTCCAACAATTTATATAAATAATAAAATAAAGGAATATAAACATCATCCCCACATGTTCGAAGTGTTTAAAGAATGTAGAGAATGGGCCCAAATAATAAATGTTGAAAATTCAGTGGACTTAAATAATGTTTTAGCAACTGGAAAAATTAATGATTTAATTCGAATAGATGAAACACTACAAAGCAATAGATTATTAAATTTAGCAAAAAATATTAATGAGAAAAGGAATAAGGTCAAGATAGTTCTAATGGCTGGACCATCGTCATCAGGAAAAACAACTACCTCAAGAAAATTATGTATGTATTTAGAAAGTTTCGGCCTACATCCTAAAGTACTATCAATGGATGATTACTTTGTAGAACGAGATGATACACCATTAGATGAAAGTGGTAAACCGGACTATGAAGCTCTAGAGGCTATCGACATGAAACTTTTTGACAAACAAATGGAATCATTATTAAAGGGTGATGAAGTAAAAATTCCAACCTTTAATTTTCCACTAGGAAAAAAAGAGTATAAAAAAACAATGAAATTAGAAGACAAAGATATATTAGTAATTGAAGGAATTCACGCCTTAGATAATAAAATTTTAACAAATATCCCAAGGGATAAAAAATATAAAATTTATATTTCAGCATTAACAGAATTAAATATGGATGACCATAATAGAGTGCCAACTACTGATAATAGACTTTTACGAAGAATAATTAGAGATAATAGAACAAGAAGTTATTCAGTAGAACATACTTTAAAAGTTTGGGATAGTGTGCGTCGTGGTGAGGAAAAATACATATTCCCATTCCAAGATGATGCAGACTTTACGTTTAACTCTGCCCTTATTTACGAAATAGGTGTATTAAAAACCTATGTTGAACCATTACTATATTCAGTTCCAAATGATTCCGAATACTATGAAGAAGCAAGAAGATTACTTAATTTTTTACGCCTATTCTTACCAATACCAGCAGATGCAATACCGCAAGACTCTATCATAAGAGAATTTATTGGAGGAAGTTGTTTCCATGAATAATATCCACAAAAACTGTGGATATTTTTTACATCTAAAAATGTCAAAAAACATCGAATATATTGAAAATAAAATAGTAAAAATATATAATGAAAACAAGGAGGAAAAGAGTATGATAAAAGTCGCAATAAATGGATTTGGAAGAATCGGCAGACTTTCATTTCGTCAAATGTTTGAAAGTGATGGATACGAAGTAGTCGCAATAAATGATTTAACATCACCTGATATGTTAGCACATTTATTAAAATACGATACAGCACAAAAAAGATATGAAGGACATACAGTAGAAGCAAAAGAGGATTCTATTGTAGTAGATGGAAAACAAATCAAAATTTATAAAGAACAAGATCCATCAAACCTACCATGGAAAGAGCTAGATGTTGATGTTGTTTTAGAATGTACTGGATTTTTCACATCTAAAGAAAAAGCAAGTGCACATATAAAAGCAGGAGCAAAAAAAGTAATTATCTCAGCTCCTGCCGGAAATGATTTAAAGACAATTGTTTATGGAGTAAATGAAAATATTTTAACAAGTGAAGATAATATTATTAGTGGTGCAAGTTGTACAACAAACTGTTTAGCTCCAATGGCAAATGCCCTAAATAATTATGCAAAAATAGAAAGCGGGATTATGACTACAGTTCATGCTTACACAGGAGATCAAATGATTCTAGATGGTCCACATAGAAAAGGAGACTTGCGAAGAGCAAGAGCAGGAGCTTCTAATATTGTTCCAAACTCAACGGGAGCAGCAAAAGCAATAGGTTTAGTAATTCCTGAATTAAATGGAAAACTAATAGGTTCTGCACAAAGAGTGCCAGTAATAACAGGGTCAACTACTATCCTAGTAGCAGTAGTAAAAGGATGTGACATTACAGTAGAAAAAATAAATGAAGTAATGAAAAATGCATCAAATGAATCATTTGGATATACAGAAGAACCATTAGTATCAACAGATATAGTAGGAACAACTTATGGATCAATCTTTGATGCAACACAAACACTAGTATCTAAAATAGACGATGAAACATATCACGTGCAAGTGGTTGCTTGGTATGACAATGAAAATGGATATACTTCACAAATGATAAGAACAGCAAAGTATTTAATGGAAATATAAAAACAATTAAAAAAATATTTAACTTTTTTGTTAAATATTTTTTAATGATTAATATTGTTTTATACTTATTGTTTTGCTATAATTTAGAAGGATAAAATAAGGAGTATGTACTATGAGTAAAGATAAACAAGAAAAGAGGAATAAGAAGAAAGTAGGATTAGTAATTATATTATTACTGCTATTATTAATACCATTTTCCTGTACAACACTGAAAAAAGAAAGCACTAATGGCACTAGTAAGAATCACTATATAGAAGATAAGCCACAAAAAGGTAAAGATGAAGATGTAAATGACTATTCCAGTGATGAAGAGATATTAGAAGAAGAGACGATCATCATTGAAAATGAAGACATAGAAGTTAACTTTGATAATAGTTATTCATATAGAAAAAAGTATGCAAATTATAGTAATAAGAGTAATACTACTCAGAATAGTAATGAAAACACCAATAATAGCAATAACAATAATAATACAAATACAAATATAAAGGATTTAGTAGCATCCTTAAGTTATAGTACCCATTCATTAACTTATAAAACAGTAACTGCTACTATAACGGCAAATAAGGAATTAGAACCGATAGAAGGGTGGAACTTATCAAGCGATAAAAAGACTTTAACAAAAGAATATGCCGAAAATAAAGAGGAAGTAGTAACAGTAAAAGATAAGGATGGAAAAACAAAAATATTAACAGTATCTATAAGGAATATAAGTAGTGAAGAGAAAGAAAAAGTAGGTACTGACGGAGAGTTTAAATATATAGTTTTAGACAAGGGGCAAATTCAAATAATAAGGTATTTAGGTAACAAAACAGATTTAACTATACCATCGACCTATGATGGATATAAAGTATACTCAGTAGGAAATCCTAAAAGTGAAGGAGCATCACATCCTAATTATGCCTATAATATCTTTGGTGAAAACACGACAACAAATACATCGATTAAAAGTGTAACTATAGAAAAGGGAGTAAAGGTAATAGAAGTCGGAGCCTTTAACGGGTGCAGTGGTCTAACAGGAAATTTAATAATACCAGAAGATATAATTAGTTTGAAAAATTTTTCATTTAGTTATTGTACAAATCTAAATGGAAAGTTAGTACTACCATCTAGTCTTAAAACAATAGAAATGGGAGCTTTTTATAATTGCACTAAACTAACAGGAGATTTAGTAATACCAGAAAATGTTAAGTACATAGGTAATACTACATTTGGAAATTGTAAGGGATTAAATGGAAGGCTAATACTACCAATAGGGTTAGTAGAGATAGCAAGAACTGCATTCGCTAATTGTAGCGGTCTAACAGGAGACTTAATAATACCAGAGGGACTAGAAGTATTAGGTGATGGAGCCTTTCAAAATTGTTCAGGGTTCAATGGAAGGTTAAGTCTGCCAACAACATTAAAAAGTATAGGCGAATATGCATTCAATAAATGTTCGTCTCTAGTAGGAGATTTAATAATACCAGAAGGAGTAGAAATAATTGCCAAGTCAGCTTTCCAATTGTGTTCAGCATTGAATGGAGAATTAATACTACCATCGACATTAAAAGAAATTGGAGGTTGGGCCTTTTATAAATGTACATATTTGAAAGGTAAAATGAATATACCAAAAGGGGTAACATCTATTGGTGATTTTGCTTTCAATGAATGCAGATCTCTAACAGGAGATTTACACATTCCAGAAGGGGTAATATCTATTGGAAACGCCACTTTTCAAAACTGTACAGGTCTGAGAGGAGAACTAACACTTCCAAGCACATTAGAGTCGATTGGAAATTTTGCTTTCAATCATTGCGAATATATGTCGAACACAAGCTTAACAATTCCTAAGTCAGTAAAACAAATTGGTTCAGGTACAACAGTAGGTACACATGTATTCTATAACTTCGCATCAATTCACATCACCGAGTTCAAAGTTGAGGAAGGCAGCCAATATTTCAAAGCGATAGATGGGGTATTGTTCACAAAAGATGGAAAACGATTAATTCAATATCCAACATCAAAGTTAGGGAATACTTATGTAATTCCAGAAGGTGTAGAATATTTAGATCAAATGGCATTTAGTAGAGCGGGATATGAGAGTGCATGGTGTTCAGCAGGAGAAAATGGTTTAAGAAAAATAATACTTCCAGATAGTTTTGTAATATCCACTAGTATACCTAATGAATATACAGTTGAAAATGGTAACTCCTTAGAGACAGCATTATATAGGTATACAGGAGTAAACGAAATAGGTGTAAAAAATACAAATCCTAATTATAAAACAATAGATGGAATTCTCTATAGTAAGGATGGAACAACATTATGGTATATTCCAACAAAAAAGACAGGGGCTATAGCGTTACCAGAAGGTTTAACTACAATCAAAGAGGGGGCAGTATATGCTGGTTATACAATTGGCAAAATAACATTAACAATACCTAAAACGGTTAATAATATTGATAGCTATGCTATAAGAGAATTAAACACCATGGGAACAAGTAAGGTGACCTTTGATGAAGGATGTATCTATCAATTTAATTCAAGTGGTAGAGTTGTTAAGGTAGGATAAATATTAAGAAAAAGAATGAAGGATAATACTATATTAGCCTTTCATTTTTTTTTTAATAATGATATAATTTTATATATGATTGGAGGATTCTTCGCTTATGAAAACAATTAAAGATATAGACATAGAAAGCAAGAAAGTTATAATTAGATGTGATTTCAATGTGCCAATAAAAGATGGTAATATTATAGATGATACAAGAATTAAAGAGAGTTTAAAAACAATTAACTATTGCATAGATAAAAATTGTAAGATTATTCTACTTTCCCATTTGGGAAGAGTAAAAGAAAAGTCTGATTTAGAGAAAAATAATTTAAAACCAGTAGCAATAAGATTAAGTGAACTTTTAGACAAAAAAATAACTTTTATTGATGAAACACGTGGAAAAAAATTAGAAGATTCTGTAAATAAAATGAAAGCTAAAGATATTGTTCTAATACAAAATACACGCTATGAGGATTTAGATGATAAGAAGGAAAGTTCTAATGATGAAAAACTAGGTACATATTGGGCCTCTTTAGGTGAAGTATTTATAAATGATGCCTTTGGAACAATTCATAGAGCACATGCATCAAATGTAGGGATTGCTACTCACTTACCCTCATGTGTAGGATTTTTAATTGAAAAAGAATTAAACGCTTTGACTGAGCTTGATAATCCGACTTCACCATTTGTAGTCATTTTAGGCGGGGCTAAAGTGTCTGACAAAATAGGCGTTATAAAAAACTTAGTAAAAAAGGCAGATCAGATTTTAATTGGTGGAGGAATGGCTTTTACTTTTTTAAAAGCAGAAGGTTATGAAATTGGCAACTCTCTATTAGATAATGAAAATATTGATTTTTGCAGTCAAATTTTAAAGGACCATGAGAAAAAAATAATTTTACCAGTAGATGTTGCGGTAACTACAGAGTATTCAAATCAAGAAGAATATCTAACAAAAGATATAACAGATATAGAATATAATGAAATGGGACTAGATATAGGTGAAAAAACTGTTGAATTATTCGAAAACTATTTAAAGAAAGCAAAAATAGTGGTTTGGAATGGCCCCTTAGGTGTATATGAATTTCCCAAATATAAAAAGGGAACAGATAATATATTAAAATATATTACAGAAAATAAGATTAAAACGATCCTAGGTGGCGGAGATATTGTCGCAGCCGCAACAAAGGCCAATTTAAAAGATAAAGTATATCACGCTTCAACTGGAGGAGGAGCTACACTAGAATATTTAGAAGGTAAAAAGCTACCAGGATTAGAAGTTATAAAATAGTAAAGTAGGTGAAATAATGACATCAAAACCTTTCATTGCAGATCCATATAATGAAGAACATATTAGGCTATTTACAGATTTTGAAAAGAAAAACAATATAGAACCAGGTCTTTCTTTATATCTAAATGATATGAGAAAAAAATATACAAAAGAAGAATATGAGCGTTTTCAAAAAGAAAGTAATAAAGTATACAAGACACTGTTTATAGAAGAAAATAGTAGTATAAAAGATTATTGCAGCATAAGTGGAGAAAAAGACAGGAAAACAAGTATTTTAGATCTTGTAAAATTAAAAGAGCCTATAAGAAATAGGACAATTATTTCTGAGACGCTTAATTATGCATTTAATGTTTTAGGGATGGAAGAGGTTTTTGTTATGTCAAAAGAAGAGGATGCAAATCTGATTCATAATTTAGAGACGAAGGGTTTTGAAAGTTTAGGAGAAGATGATGGAGTAATAACATATATGAAAGAAAAAGAAGAAATAAAAGAAGTAGGGAAAATTATTTAATGGAACTTATAAAAAGTTTAAAAAAGAATACTATGATTCTTCTATTAATTACTATTATAATCTTATATTTTATTTTAAAAGATAATTTTAATAGTATCATAAAAGCTCTATCTTCTATGGATTATATTTATCTAATAATTGCAATAGCTTTTTTCTTATTATCAATTATAACAAAAGCTTATGTAAATTATAAAACAGTAGCTGACGCTAAAAAAATATCATTAAAAGAAGCAATAAAACACAATGTTATCACCCAATTTTTTAATGGTATTACCCCTTTTTCAAGTGGTGGTCAACCTATGGAGATATACATGTTAACAGAACATGGAATAAAAGCTAGTCAAGCGACAAATATAACGATTCAAAACTTTATATTTTATCAGACTGCTCTAGTTATATATGGAGTATTAGCTGTATCTTATAATGCTATATTTCATATTTTTCCTAATATTCCTTTTCTTAGAAGATTAACACTAATTGGATTTTCAGTAAATATTTTAGTAGCCATGGCTCTATTTTTGATTACATTTTCATCTAAAATGACAACGAAAGTAAGTCATGCTGTCATTACATTTTTAACAAAAATAAAAATAGTAAAAGATAAAGAAAAAACAAAATTAAAATGGGATGAAAAGTTAAAAGAGTTTCATAATAGTGCTAAAGCCTTACGAAAAAGAAAAAAACTATTTGTAGGAGGAGTTATATTAAATATAATTAGTCTAACTTGTTTGTACATAGTTCCAATGTTCGTTGTTTATAGCCTCCATGACTTTACCAGTTTAAATGTTGCGGATACACTAACTGCTTCAGCCTACGTCTTAATCATAGGAGCATTTGTCCCAATACCAGGGGCAAGCGGTGGAATAGAATATGGATTTTTAAAATTTTTTGGTAATTTCTTAAGTAGTGGAATAATTCCTGCAGTACTACTTGTTTGGAGATTTATAACCTACTATTTCGGTATGATTTTAGGGGCTATAGCATTTAGTTTAGAGAAGAAAGGTGATTAAAATGAGAATAGGTTTATTTACAGATTCTTATCCTCCTTTTATTAATGGAGTATCAACTAGTGTTGCTATGTTAAAAAAAGCACTAGAAAAAAAAGGACATACAGTTTATGTTGTGACAGTAAGTAACAATGCATTGAAATATGAAATAGATGAGGAGAATAATATTATAAAAATACCAGGAATACCCATTGGAATATATGATTATAGAATAAGTAGAATTTATCCAATCTCAATGATTAATACAATGAAAAACTGGCATTTAGATGTAATTCACTCACATACAGAGTTTGGTATAGGAATTTTTGCAAGACTCTTTGCTAAACAATTTAATATCCCTTTAGTACATACATATCATACACTGTATGAAGATTATACACATTATATTACTCATGGTTATTTTGATAAATCGAGTAAAAAAATAGTAGAGTACTTAACTAAGTTTTATTGTGATAAGACAGCAACAGAGCTAATTGTCCCAACAAATAAAATTTATAAATTATTTAAAGAGAAGTATGAGTTTGAAAAAAATATTCATATTATTCCAACAGGAATAGAAGTAGATCGTTTTTACACAGAGAATGTGGATAAAAAAGAAGTTGCCATTTTAAGAAAGAAGTTAGGATTAACAAAGCGAGATTTTGTAATTTTATTTGTTGGAAGATTAGCTGAGGAAAAAAATATAGAATTTCTTTTAAAAAGTCAAAAATATTTTAGTAAAAATTATCCAAATATTAAATTACTAATAGTAGGTGATGGACCAGACAAAGAAAAGTATGAAGAGCTATCCCAAAAAAATAAAATAGATAGTTTCACTATATTTAATGGTAAAGCAGCCTGGGAAGAAATTCCTCTATATTATCACTGTGCTAATTTGTTCGCAACAGCTTCAACTACAGAAACGCAAGGCTTAACTGTAATAGAAGCCATGGCTGCAGGTATCACTCCATTATGTATAGATGATGAATCCTTCAAAGGTACTGTGGTAGACGATTTAAATGGAAGAATATTTAAAACGAATAAAGAATATGAAAATCAAGTAATAGAATTATATAAGAACAGTGATAAGCTAGCCAAAATAAGTAATCAGGCCAGAATTCAAGCTGAACACTGTAGTTCATTAAACTATGCAGAAAGAGTTTTAGAAGTATACAAGCGTGCCATAAAGATAAAAAAGGAACAACAAAAAAACAACATTATTAATAAGATAGTGGATAAAATAAGAGGTGAGTAAAATGCTTATAGTTTTAAATAATAAATGTAATTTAACAAAAGAAAAATTTCTAAAATATCAACAAGATCTAGAAGGAATTGAAGATAAGAATCAGATAATACTATGTCCTAGCAATCTTTACTTATCCTTATTTGATTCAAAAAAAATTGAGTTAGGAAGTCAAAATGTTAGTAAGGATAGTATAGGAGCATATACTGGGGAAATAGCAGCAGAGCAATTAGCGTCTTTTAATGTTAAATACTGTATTGTAGGTCATTCAGAAAGAAGAATTCATCAAAAAGAAACTTCAAAAGAGATAAATGAGAAAATAAAAAGACTTATTTCAAATAAAATAACCCCAATTTATTGTATTGGAGAAACAAAAGAAGAACGTGCTACTGGTAAGTATAAAGAAGTTCTAAGAAATTTACTAAAGGAAGAATTGGCAACTTTAGAAGATGAAGAAAAAAAGAAAATAATCATTGCTTATGAACCAATATGGTCAATAGGAACAGGACTTATTCCTACACCAGAAGAAATTAATAACTCCATAGATCTTGTAAGAGAAATATTACCTAATAATAAAATAATATATGGCGGTAGTGTCAACGATAAAAATATTGATATATTAAAAAAAATATCTAAGACAGATGGATATTTGTTAGGCGGATTAAGCTTAGAAATTGAAAATTTAAAAAAATTCTTAGAGAAATTAGAAAATTAGACAAATTAGACACTTTCGACAAAAGTTGTCATTTTTCTCCCTATCTTTTTTAAATCCACTGTTATATAATTGTAATGCAAGGTAGTACAAAAAAGGAGATAGACAAAATGAAAAAGACAAGAATATTAGTAGTAGATGACAATAAGAGTTTAATTGAAATGATTAAAGAATATTTTAAAGACAATCCAGACATAAACATAGTGCTTGAAGCTTATGATGGATCTGATGGTATTAGATTAATTGAGAAACGTCAAGAGGAATACGATGTAATCTTATTAGATTTAATTATGCCTAATAAAGATGGTGTCACAGTACTAGAACAAATGAAGGAAAAAGGAATCAACAAGAAGGTAATTGTTTTAACATCTTATAATACACAGGAAATGATTAGAAAAGTATCAGAACTTGGAATAAGTTACTTTATCCTAAAACCATTTGAATTAGAAGATTTAGAAAAAAGAATCATAGAAGTGGCAGAAGGAGTAAAATATGGTGGTAAAACAATAGACCTTTATCACAATAATTTACAAATATCAATAACAAAAACACTACATGAATTAGGAGTACCATCACATATAAAGGGATATCAATATATAAGAGAAGGTATAACACTAATATATGAAAATCCTGAAATGATAGGAGGAATAACAAAAGAGTTATATCCAGAAGTAGCCAAGAAATATGAAACAACAGTATCACGAGTAGAGAGAGCAATACGCCATGCAATCGAAGTGAGTTGGAATAGAGGAAATTGGCAGCTAATGGAAGATATCTTTGGACATAGTGTAGATATAGACAAAGCCAAACCAACCAATTCAGAATTCATAGTAACAGTAGCAGATAAACTTAGGCTAGAGTTTTCTAAACCATTAAATAACTAAGACAGAGATGTCTTTTTTATATACTAAAATTTTACTTTATTAAATAGATATCAATTATGGTATAATATTTTCAGAAATAACTATGGAGAGAAGTAAAATGAAAAATATAAAGACCAATGTAAAAGAAACAAAAAATAACATTAAAATGGCATGGTATTTTATGAAAAAAAGGAAAAAAATTTTATTTTTAATGTTGTTTTTATCATTAATATTATCATTAATAAGTGTAGTAGTTCCTGTTTTATCAGCAAAACAACTCTTAAATTTAAGTTCGGGTTTATTGAAAGATTTAATAAATGTTTCAATATTCGTTTTCATAGTTGAAATAACGAGAAATATTACATCATTTTTAATGAGTAAAACAAGTGATATATATATGTTAAGAACTGTAACCGATGTGCAGATGGAAATGTTTAAAGAGACACTAAGAATAGAAACCTCTGAAATAGACAAAAGTACTAGTGGAACATTTATAGACAGAATCAATAATGATACCAATGATATAATTTCATATTTTTCAAGAATAATAACGGATTTTATAGAATTTATTTCAAATGTTGGTATCTTAATAGCTGTTTTATTTATAAATAAGTATATGTTTATTTACTTTATAGTAACCACAATAATGATTGGTTATATTAATAAAAAAAGAAGAGATATGTATCATAAGAGAGCCAAAAAATTCAGAAAAATCAGAGAAAAAAGAACAGGATTAATTTCTGAAATAATAAGAGGAGTTAGAGATGTAAAACTATTAAATGCTAAAGAGGGAATACTATTAAAAACAAAAAGGCAACTAGAAGAAGTAAATGTTGAAAGAATTAAAATGTCTAAAACAAGTAATAGATTCAACTTTTTTTCAGGAAGTATAAGAGATTTTTTTGATGTGTCTTTTATGGTACTAGGGGCAGCCTTAGTTTCTATAAATGACTTAAGCATTGCCAATTTTATAGTTTTATATACGTATAAAAATAAAATTGAGACCTTGCTAAATGTATATAATAGTATAGCACAACAAATAAAAGACTTTAATTTAAGTGCAACAAGGGTTTTTGAGGTTTTAGATAATAAGTATCAAAAAGAAACAACAACAGGAACCTATTTATGCAATGCCAGTGGTCAAATAGAATTCAAGAATGTATCATTTTCCTATGATAAAGAGAATGTATTAGAAAATATTAATTTTAAAATAATGCCAGGAGAAAGAATTGGCTTTGTTGGTGAAAGTGGAAGTGGAAAAAGCACTATATTTAATTTAATTACAAGATTATATATGCAAAAAAGAGGAGAAATCCTAATTGACAATAGAAATATAAATGATATATCTATAACATCACTCAGAAAAAATATATCATTAATATCACAAAATCCATATATATTTAATTTTTCTATAGAAGAAAATTTAAAAATTGCAAATCCCAGAATAAGTGAAGAAGAAATGATAGAAGCCTGTAAAAAAGCTTATATATATGAAAGGATTATGGAATTTGATAAAGGTTTTAAAGAGGAAGTAGGAGAAGGAGGTATAGTTTTATCAGGTGGAGAAAAGCAAAGATTAGCAATTGCTAGAAGTTTGTTAAAAAAGAGCAATATAATTTTATTTGATGAGGCAACTTCAGCACTTGACAATATCACACAAGATAAAGTTCAAAATGCAATATATAAACTAGATAGAGAAAAAACAATTTTAATAATTGCTCATAGACTATCAACAGTAATTAACTGTGATAGGATAATAGTTCTTGATAAGGGTAAAGTAGTAGGTATAGGACGTCATGAAGAATTGTTAAAGAATTGTAAAAAATACCAGCAATTATTTAAATATGAGACAATAAGAAAACAATAATATTAAAAAACCAGAATTTAGAGATTCCTAAAGTAGGATCCCTATTTTTTTATAGTCATTATAGTATCTTAATGATTGACAATTAAGGCATAAAAAAGTATACTTAATTTATAAAATATGTTAGGAGAATACAGTTTATGGAACGAAAAATAGAAAATTTCTTTCAAAAATGGCAAAAAGATATAATTAGAAAACCATTAATACTATATGGACCTAAACAAATAGGAAAAACTTTCACAACGTTAAAGTATGGAAAAAAAGAATATAAAAATGTAGTCTACTATAATACAGATAATAATAAAGAATTAAAAGATATATTTATTAAAGAAAGATCTACAGAGAAAATAATTTTAAATTTATCACTTCTGTCTGGAGAGACTATTCTAAAAGAGGATACACTAATAATTTTAGATAACGTAAATGATATTGATGTTGTAAAAGGTGTAAAACTTTTTGGAAGTGAACATAGTCCTTATCATATTATAGTAATAACTTCAAGAAGAGAAAATCTAACTGATTTTAAAGGTGAAGAGCTACAGTTTAAAGGTATGAATGAAATGGATTTTGAAGAATATTTATGGGCTAGAGGAGAAAAAGCTTTAGCGGAACTTATAAAAGAGTCATTTCAAAAGCATAAAACATGCCCTTTTCATAAAATAGCACTAGAACTATTTCAAGAATACCTTATGACAGGGGGAATGCCTGAAGTAATAAAAGCAAATATAGCAGGGAAAAGCCCTTATGAAATAGATGCTATAAAACAAAAATTGCTAGATGTATACAAAAAGGAAATAGCGATAAATAAAACTTTAATTGATATTCCCAGAGGTCTAGAAGTGATAGATTCTATTCCGAATCAATTAAAAAAGGAAAACAAAAAATTCCAATATGGATTAATTGGTACAGGAAAAAGAGCGAAGGAATATGAGGGTGCTATTAATTACCTAGTGAATAATCAAATTGTCTATAGAAGTTATAAGGTCAAAACAGTAAAATCTCCTCTTAGTAGTTGTAGAGAAAAAGACAGTTTTAAATTATACTTACCAGATGATGGAATCTTATTTTCAATGTTACACTTAAATATGAAACAATTTATTAGTGACGATAAAATAAAAGAGGTATTATATGAAAATCATATAGCCAAAACATTAGTAGAAGCAGGCTATGCATTATATTATTATCAATCGGAAGGAAAAGCTGAAGTAAACTTTGTAGTGCAAAATAGAATGGGACTAATTATTCCAATTGAAATTGCGACACGAACAAATTCAAAAGCAAAGTCACTATCAGTGTTTATGAAAAAATTCACAACACCACAAGCCTATAGAATTACTGAAAATAACTTTTCTACCAAAAAAGATGTAAGGTATATCCCTGTCTATGCAGTATTTTGTTTAAATGATACGAAGATATAGGAGGAAAACAATGAAAAAACCAATAGTATTAACTATTCTAGATGGCTATGGATTAAGAGAAGAAAAATATGGAAATGCAGTAAAATTAGCAAATAATCCTATATTTAATAAATTATGGAATGACTATCCCCATACAGAACTTATTGCATCAGGCCAAGAAGTAGGACTACCAAAAGGACAAATGGGTAATAGTGAAGTAGGACATATGAATATAGGTGCAGGAAGAATTGTTTATCAACCACTTGAATTAATCAATAAAAGTATTGAGGATAAAACATTCTTTAATAATGATAAAATCATAGAAGTTATGAATCATGTAAAAGAAAACAACTCTAAACTACATATTATGGGTCTTGTTAGTGATGGAGGAGTACATTCTCATATTAATCACTTACTAGCACTACTTGATATGTGTAAAATAAAAAACATAAACAACGTTTATTTGCACTTATTTACAGATGGAAGGGATGTAGGCCCAAAAAGCGCATATATTTACATTTCACAAGTAGAGAAAAAATTAAAAGAATTAGGCATTGGAACAATCGCAACAATTAGTGGTAGATATTATGCAATGGATAGAGATAACAACTATGACCGGTTAAAAAAAGCCTATGATGTAATTGTAAATAATATAGGAGAAATAAAAAAGGATATTAAAGAGTTTATAAATGACAGCTACTCTAAGAAAATAACAGATGAATTCTTTATTCCTACAAGATTTGTAAGTAGTGGGAATATAGAAGAAAATGATGGTGTAATTACTTTTAACTTTAGAAAAGATCGCATTCGTGAACTATTTACTGCTCTAACGAATAAAGAATTTACTGATATGGAAGTAATAAAGTTTAATAATTTAAAAGTATTAACTATGCTTCCAGTAGTAGAATCAGTTAAATGTCCCCACGCATTCAATGATCAAAAATTAAAAAATATATTAGGAGAATATATTGAAAAACAAAATAAATCTCAACTACGTATTGCTGAAACAGAAAAATATGCACATGTAACATTTTTCTTTGATGGAGGAAAAGAAATAGATTATACCAATGAAAAGAAAATATTAATTCCCTCACCAAAAGTGGCAACATATGATTTAAAACCAGAAATGAGTGCTGATACAGTAACAAAAAATCTATTAAATGAACTAGAGAACTATGATTTAGTTATATTAAATTTTGCTAATGGTGATATGGTAGGACATACTGGAGTATTAGATGCGGCTATTAAAGCAGTAGAAACAGTGGATAAAAACCTAAAATTGATTTATGAAAAAATAAAACAGTTAGATGGGACCTTAATAGTAACGGCAGATCATGGTAATTGTGAGGAGATGTTAGATAAAGATGGTAATATCCTAACAGCTCATACAACAAATAAAGTTCCTTTTCTAATAACAAAAAAAGGACTAAATCTTCATCCGGGAAAATTAGGAGATATAGCTCCAACTATCTTAGAGATAATGAATCTTGAAAAGCCAATAGAAATGACAGGAGAAAGTCTAATAGATAGAAAATAAAAAGATAAGAATAAAAACAACTTATTTCTAATTATAAAAATATAGGAAGAATAGTAGTTTATATCTTAATAGAATCAATGGAGATATAAAAATATGATATTATTTAATTAGAGAAAGGCTGGAGATTAATATTTATGAATGGTAATAGAATAATAGTTCATACTTTAATAAAGAATGAGGATAAATATTTAGTTACAAAAAGAGCAAAAGAGGAAACTACGTTTCCCGAATATTGGGATATACCAGGAGGACTTGTTGATTATGGAGAGTTGCCTAAAGATGCAGTAGTTAGAGAAACAAAAGAAGAAGTTAATTTAGATATAAAACCAACTAAAGTAATTCATGAAGATAGTAATTATGATAAAGAAAAGGATATGATTTTTATAAGACTTGTTTATCTTTGTGAATTAAAAGATAAAATTGACAATATAAAATTACAAGAAGAGGAACATAGTGAATATAGATTAGTTAATTCATTAGATGATTTAGCAGGAGAACTTATATCGCCATTTTTAGAAGAATTAATTTTATTTCGATACTGTTAAGTCTTGTAGATATGATTATGATTTTCACAATCGAAAATCCCGATTTAAAGATGATAGCGGAATTAAATATAGCCAAAGACAACGCAGAACGTGCTAATCGTGCTAAGAGTGATTTTCTATCAAGTATGTCTCATGAAATAAGAACTCCACTTAATGCTATAGTAGGATTATCAGAAGACATGAAATCGCGTGATAATTGCCCAGAAGATATGAAAGAGGATTTAAAAGACGTAGTATCTGCATCCAATACTTTATTAGAAATAGTAGGAAATATAATGGATATTAATAAAATAGAATCAGATAAGATGGAAATTATTGAAATACCATATAATTTTAAAGAAGAAATAACAACACTTACAAGGGTAAACAGCGTTAGAATTGGTGATAAACCGATTGAATTAAAATTAAATATTGCTGAAGATATACCATATGAGTTAATAGGGGATAGAGGACATGTAAAACAAATTGTAAATAATCTTTTATCCAATGCAATTAAATATACAGAAAAAGGTAGTATAGAGTTAACGGTAAAATGTATAAATCAAAATAATATATGTAATTTAATGATTACATGTAAAGATACAGGACGTGGAATAAAGGCAGAAAATATAAACAAACTATTTACAAAGTTTGAACGACTTGATATTGAAAGAAATACAACGACAGAAGGAACTGGTTTAGGACTGGCTATTACTAAAAAAATAGTTGAATTAATGGGTGGAAAAATAAATGTAGAATCCCAATTTGGACAAGGCTCAATATTTGTAGTAACACTACCTCAGAGAATAAATCGTTATCATGAGCCACTTACAGATACGCAATTGTTAAATACAGCAGAGATGAAAATAAAAGCCAACGAAAAGAAAATAAACTATTCTAATAAGAAGATACTGTTAGTAGATGACAACAAACTAAATATTAAAGTAGCAAAACGAAACTTAGAACCACTCGGATTTAAAGAAATAGATGAGTGTTTCAATGGCCAAGAATGCTTAGATAAAATTACTGCAGGTAATACCTATGATTTAATTTTAATGGATATTATGATGCCTATAATGAGTGGAGAAACTGCACTGAAAAAATTAAAAGAAAATGTTAATTTTAATACACCAGTAATCGCCTTAACAGCTGATGCTATTGCCGGTGCCAAAGAAAAATATCAAAAAGAAGGCTTTGCTGATTATATAGCAAAACCATTTACTAAAGATGAGATAAAAATAAAATTGGATGAAATATTAACAATAGATAATAGAAATATAGAAAAAGAAAAAACGAGTATACAGGCAGAATATAGAGCAAGTACAGACAGATGGAAAGATGTTAAAGGGATAGTAGTTGCTGGAAAAGAGAATAATATATAAAAAAATGACACTTCTAAATTGAAATGTCATTTTTTAGTCCTGGTTAACTAATTCATCCATATCTATATCAAAAAGTTTTCCTGGATTAACATTAACTGCTAAAGAAATTTTCCAAACAGTATCAACAGAAAAGGTTTTAGCGCCTTTCTTAGATTCAATTCTCCTAATAAATTCATGTGAGACTCCAACGCGTTCAGCAAGAACTGCTTGCGTGATGCCAGCCTTCTTTCTATATTTCTTAATATTTTTTGCAATTTGCTCATAAATATTTACTTCATATTTATTCATACTACCACCTACCTACTTTTAGTATGTACTAAATTAGAAAAATAATATGTAAACTAATAAATAACACAAGAAATAGTATGTTCGATTGAACAACTAGAAAAAATGTTCTATAATAAGTCTGAGGAGATTACTATGAAAGAAAGAATAATTTTTCATATTGATGTAAATAATGCTTTTTTATCTTGGTCCGCAGTACTATTGGAAAAAAATGGAAATAAAGAAGACATTAGGACTATTCCTGCAGTAATAGGTGGATCTGAGAAACAAAGAAGAGGAATAGTTTTGGCAAAATCACCAATTGCTAAAAAATATGGAATAGTAACAGCTGAAACAATATATTCAGCAAAAAAGAAATGTAATAACTTAAAAGTTTTTCCTCCAGATTATAAGTGGTATTATAAGAAATCAAATGAGTTATTTAATTATCTATCTCAGTATTCCCCATTATTAGAAAAGTTTTCAGTAGATGAATGTTTCATGGATATGACTGGTATGAATTATATATATAAGGATTATATAGAGCTTGCTTACAGAATAAAAAATGAAATAAAAGAAAAGTTTGGTTATACTGTAAATATTGGAATTGCCAATAACAAATTATGTGCAAAAATGGCATCAGATTTTGAAAAGCCAGACAAAGTACACACTTTATTTAAGGATGAAATCGCTACAAAATTATGGCCCCTACCAGTAAAAGATTTATTTATGGTAGGTAAAAAAAGTGCTGCATTATTAAATAGTCTAAATATAAAAACAATATATGATCTATCCAAAGCAGATGAAAGAAAACTTCGTAAATATTTTAAAAATCAAACGAAATATTTAAAAGAAGCCTCATTTGGAATTGATAATTCCGAGGTTTGCCCAAGAAGTAAAGAAACAACAAGCATTAGTGTTAGTGAGACACTTCCTTTCGACTGCAGTGACCCTGATAAATTAAAGGAGATTTTATTTAGACAAACAGAAGAAGTAACTAGAGAATTAAGGTCTCAAAAACAATACGCAAAAACAGTAGCAGTTATTTATAAAAATAATCAATTTATAAATTATTCTGCACAAGAGAAGTTAATGAATCCCACAGATAATACAAAGGATATATATATTAAAGTTGTAGAGATATTTGAAAAAAACTACCGAGAGGATCCTATTAGATTAATTGGAGTAAGATTAGCAGATTTAACAAAAGTAAAGGAAAAACAACTATCCTTATTTAATATAGAAGAAGAAAAAGAAGAGGATAGTGAAATACAAAAGACTATAGATAATATTAACAAAAAATTTGGTGGAGCAACAATTGCCCCTGCATCACTAAAATTAATAGGAAAAAATACCAAAAGAAATAAAAAATTAAAATAATGATAAAAAATATGCAAAATATGCTTTTCAATATCATAAAGTTAATAAAATGTTGAAAAAAGTGCAAAAAAAGCTTGATTTTATTGAAAAACACATGTTATAATTAATTGCGTGTGACTGCTTAGATGTGTGAGGTTGCCGATACACCAGGTTAAGTTGTTAAATAGGAATCGGGTTATTTGCACGGAGCAAGTCTATACTAGATATAGGCGAAGGGAGGATTTTAAATGTCAACAGCAAAAATACGTATTAGATTAAAATCATATGATCACAGAATTTTAGATAATGCAGTAACTAAAATTGTTGAGACAATCAAAAGATCAGGTGGAGAGATTTCAGGACCAGTTCCACTTCCAACTGAAATTGAAAAGTTTACAATTTTAAGAGCTGTACACAAATACAAAGATTCACGTGAACAATTTGAAATGCGTACACACAAAAGACTTATTGATATCAAAAATCCAAGCAAGGAAACTATTGATGCATTAGCGCATTTAGATTTACCTAGCGGTGTTGATATTGAAATTAAAACAAAATAATTTAGGAGGAAAGACAAATGAAAGGAATCTTAGGTAAAAAGATTGGGATGACTCAAGTATTTACTAAGACTGGTAAGTTAATTCCTGTAACTGTTATTGAAGTAGAACCAAATGTTGTTACTCAAATCAAAACAGTTGAAAAAGATGGATACGATGCTATTCAACTTGGAACTGAAACAGTTAGAGAAAAAGTAAGTAATAAACCTAAAATGGGTCATACAAAGAAAGCAAACACAGAGCCTAAGCGCTTCTTAAGAGAAATAAGAGGGGTAAACGTTAGTGACTATACTTTAGGTCAAACTATTGGTGTAGACATTTTCGAAGAAGGTGAAATCGTTGACGTTACTGGAACTAGTAAAGGTAAAGGGTTCCAAGGTGTTATTAAACGTCATAATCAATCTACTGGTCCTATGGGACATGGATCTCAATACCATAGAGGAGTAGGATCATTAGGAACTATGTTACCAATGCACGTATTAAAGGGTAAGAAAATGCCTGGGCAAATGGGTAACGTAAGAAGAACTGTTCAAAATCTTGAAATAATTTCAGTAGATACTGAAAATAGTGTTATCTTAGTTAAAGGAAATGTTCCAGGTCCAAAGAAATCATTAGTTATGATTCATACTGCAGTTAAAAAGCCAAATGCAAAAAAAGAAGCAGCTGATTTAATTTCTTATGTTGAAGAAGTTGCACAAACACCTGCAGAAGAAACAGTTGAAACAACTACTGAAACAGCAGCAGAATAAAATCATCACAGATATTAACAAAACAAAAAAATGAAATGAATGTGATGAAAGGAGGAATCGTAGATGAAAAAAGTAAATCTTTTAAATCTTAAAGGTGAAAAAGTTAAGGACATAAATTTAAATGAAGAAGTATTTGGAATAACTCCAAATAATAAAGTTTTATATGATGCTATTATTTTAACAAGAGCTTCATTAAGACAAGGAACACATAAGACTAAGAACAGATCAGAAGTAAGTGGTGGTGGAAGAAAGCCATGGAGACAAAAAGGAACAGGACGTGCTCGTCAAGGTTCAATTAGAGCTGTACAATGGGTAGGTGGAGGAAATTATGGAACTCCAGTACCAAGAGATTACAGTAAAAAACAAAATCGTAAAGAAAGAAGAATTGCAATTAAATCAGCATTAACTCATAAAGCAAATGAAAATGCACTTATTGTTTTAGAAAAATTAAGTTTAGAAACACCTAAAACAAAAGAAATGATTAGCATTCTCGAATCTTTAAAAGTAGCTGATAAAAAAGTACTATTAGTTGTAAAAGAATTTGATGAAAATGTGATTTTATCATCAAGAAATCTTCAAGATGTAGTATTAATTTCAGCAGACGAAGTAAACGTATTAGACGTAGTGGGAACTGATGTAATGGTAATTACAGAAGATGCCTTAAAACAAGTTGAGGAGGTGCTTAAATAATGAAAGATACTAAATATTTAGAAATAATCAAAGCACCAGTGATTACAGAAAAATCACAAATGGAAAAGGCTAATGGAAAATATACATTTAAAGTTGATCCAAAAGCAAATAAAATTGAAATTAAAATGGCGATTGAAAAAATCTTTAATGTAAAGGTTAAATCAATCAGAACATTAAATGTAAAACCTAAAAAAAGAAGAGTTGGTCGTTATACAGGATTAACTAATCGTTCAAAAAAAGCAATTGTTACTCTTGCAGAAGGACAAACAATTGATCTTGGTTAGAAGGAGGAAATAAATTATGGCAATCAGAAATTATAAACCTACTACACCAGGTCGTAGAAAAATGAGTACATTAGTTAACGAAGATATAACTAAGAGTACTCCAGAAAAATCTCTTACAGTCACTATTAAGAAAAATGGTGGTCGTAATAATCAAGGTAAGATAACTGTTCGTCATCAAGGTGGCGGAGCTAAAAGAAAATATCGTATCATTGATTTTAAAAGAAATAAATTAAACGTACCTGGAAAAGTAGCAAGTATCGAATATGATCCAAATAGAACTGCAAATATAGCATTAATCAACTATGCTGATGGAGAAAAAAGATATATTATTGCTCCAAAAGGTTTAACTGTTGGAATGACTATTGAAGCAGGAGAAAAAGCAGATATAAAAGTTGGTAATGCATTACCAATTATGAGTATACCAGTAGGTACAATGATTCATAATATAGAACTACGTCCTGGAAAAGGTGGAGAACTTGCTCGTTCAGCAGGAAGTTCTGCTCAAATACTTGGGCGTGAAGATAAATATGTAATGATTCGTTTATCAAGTGGTGAGCAAAGAAAAGTCTTAGGAACATGTATGGCAACAGTTGGAGAAGTTGGGAACGAAGATGCATCACTAGTTAGATTAGGAAAAGCTGGACGTTCTCGTCATATGGGAATTAGACCTACAGTTCGTGGTTCAGTAATGAATCCTAATGACCATCCACATGGTGGTGGTGAAGGACGTGCTCCAGTAGGACGTAAGGCACCAATGACACCTTGGGGTAAACCTGCACTTGGATTAAAGACACGTAAGAAAAAACAATCTGATAAATTCATCGTGCGTCGTCGTAATAGTAAATAGGAAAGGATGATTAATAATGGCAAGAAGTTTAAAAAAAGGACCTTATGTTTTCGCTAGATTACTTAAAAAGGTTCAAGAATTAAATAAGTCTGGAAAAAAAGAAGTCATTAAAACTTGGTCACGCCGTTCCACTATTTTTCCTGATTTTATAGGACATACATTCGCAGTTCACAATGGAAAAGAATTTATTCCAGTTTATGTTACTGAAGATATGGTTGGACACAAATTAGGTGAATTTGCATTAACACGTAAATTTGGTGGACATGGTTCAGACAAGAAATAATAAAAAAATGACTAGGAGGGAAATAAATGGAAGCAAAAGCAATCGCTAGAGGGCTTAGAGTATCACCTATCAGAGCACGTTTGGTATCAGACATGATTCGTGGTAAGAGTGTAGAAGAAGCATTAACTATTTTAAATAATGTTAACAATAAGTCAGCTAGGCTTACAAAAAAAGTGTTAGATTCAGCTATTGCCAATGCTGTTAATAATAATGGCGCAGATGCTGCTACACTTTATATTAAAGAAGCAAGAGTAGATGCTGGTCCTGTAATGAAACGTCACTTTTTCGATTCACGTTCTCACATAGGACATAGAGATCATAGAACTAGTCACATTATTATAGTAGTGGCTACAAAAAACTAATAAGGAGGTTAGAAAATGGGACAAAAGGTTAATCCTAATGGACTAAGACTTGGCATCAATAAAGACTGGGAAGCAAAATGGTATGCTAACAAAAAAGATTTTTCTAAAGTATTATCTAAAGATATTAAGATTCGTAAATATTTAGAAGAAAATTTAAAGAATGCTGGTATTGCAAAAGTTGAAATTGAAAGAACTGCCAAGAGATGTGAAGTTGTTATTCATACTTCTAAACCCGGTGTAATGATTGGACGTGGTGGAGAAGAAATAGAAAAATTAAAAAAACAACTATCAAAGGTTGCAGATGAGGCTATTCAAATTTCAATCGTTGATATTAAAAAAGCAGATATGAACGCTCAATTAGTTGCTGATTCAATTGCAAATCAAATCAGTAATAGAGCATCATTCCGTATGGCTCAAAAACGCGCTATCAGAAATGCTATGAGAGCTGGAGCTAAAGGAATTAAAACAAGCGTATCTGGACGTTTAGGTGGAGCAGATATGGCTCGTAGCGAAGGATACACAGAAGGAACTATTCCTCTACATACATTAAGAGCAGATGTTGATTATGCTACAAGTGAAGCAGATACAACATTTGGTAAAATTGGAGTAAAGGTTTGGATCTATAAAGGAGAAATCCTAAACAAGAAAACTAAGGGAGGTAATTAATATGTTAATACCGTCAAGAACAAAATATCGTCGTGTTCATAGATTACCTTACGAAGGAAAATCTCGTGGAAATAGAGAGTTGAGTTTTGGAGAATATGGTCTTCAAGCTAAAGAAGGAGCATGGATTACAGCTAATCAAATTGAAGCAGCTCGTATCGCAATGACTCGTTATATGAAACGTGGTGGTAAAGTTTGGATAAATATATTTCCTCACATGCCATTAACAAGAAAGCCTATTGGTACAAGACAAGGTAAAGGTAAAGGTAACGTTGAAGGATGGGTTGCTGTTGTAAAAGAAGGAAAAATCATGTTTGAGATTTCTGGAGTTACAGAAGAAGTAGCACGTGAGGCCCTACGCTTAGCATCTCATAAGCTACCAGTAGCAACAAAATTCGTAATGAGAGAAAATGGTGGTGAAAAGAATGAAGGTTAAAGAAATAAGAGAACTATCAACAGAAGAAATTAACGAAAAACTATTCGAAACTAAACAAGAATTATTTAACTTACGTTTCCAACAAGCAACTGGAAACCTTGAAAAGCCTTCTAGAATCAGAGATTTAAGACACACCGTTGCAAGATTAAAAACCGTTCTAAAAGAACGTGAAAGTAACGAATAGGAGGTTATATAATGGAGAAGAAAATTAAAAGAGAATTAGTTGGTAAAGTTGTTAATGCAACAAACAATAAAACAATAAGCGTTTTAGTTGAAACTTACAAAACTCATCCGTTATATCACAAGAGAGTAAAAAGCTCAAAGAAATATTGTGTACATGATGAAAAAAATATTGCAAAAGTTGGAGACACTGTTCGTATAGTAGAAACTAGACCAATGTCAAAAACAAAACATTTCTATTTAAAAGAAATTGTAAAAGAAGCAGTTATTATTTAACGCTTAGATGAAGAAGGAGGAATAATCTATGTTACAACAAGAAAGCCGTATGAAGGTTGCTGACAACTCTGGTGCACGTGAATTATTAGTAATTCGTGTATTAGGTGGAAGTAAAGTAAAAACTGGTAACATTGGTGATGTAGTAGTTGGAACAGTAAAAAATGCAATTCCTAACTCACCATTACCAAAGGGAAAAGTTGTAAAGGCAGTTATCGTTCGTAGTCGTCAAGGCGTTCGTCGTGAAGATGGATCATACATTAAGTTCGATGACAATGCTTGTGTTATCATTAAGGATGACAAGAGTCCAGTAGGAACTCGTATTTTTGGACCAGTAGCAAGAGAACTTCGTGATAAAGATTATATGAGAATCGTATCTTTAGCAAAAGAAGTACTATAAGAGGAGGATAAATATGAACTTTAAAGTAGGAGATGAAGTTGTAGTTATCACTGGTTCTGATAAAGGTAAAAAAGGAAAAATAATTAAAACATTAAGAAGCGAAAACAAAGTTATTGTTGAAGGTGTACATATGGTAAAGAAACATCAAAAACCTACTAGCATGGATGCTGGTGGAATTATTGAAGTTGAAGCACCAATTCATGCATCAAATGTTATGATAATTGATCCTAAGACTAAAAAAAGAACTAGAATAGGACATACAACTGACACAAAAACAGGTAAAAAAACAAGAATCACAAAAAAATCAAACGAGAAGCTTGATTAATTGGAAGGAGGGTAAATTATGAACCGCCTAAAAGAAAAATACTTAAATGAAGTTGTTCCAAGTTTAAAAGAAAAATACAATTATAAATCAATTATGGAAGTACCAAAAATAGAAAAGATTGTTATTAATATTGGTGCTGGAGATGCAACTAGTAATTCAAAATTATTAGATGCAGCAGTAGCAGATTTAACAAAAATTTCTGGTCAAAAACCTGTAATCACAAGAGCTAAGAAATCAATCGCTGGATTTAAATTAAGAGAAGGACAAGCAATTGGTTGTAAAGTTACACTAAGAGGAGAAAATATGTATAACTTTATGGATAAGTTAATATCAATTGCACTACCTCGAGTAAGAGACTTCCGTGGAGTAAGTCCAAAAGCTTTTGATGGTAGAGGAAATTATACAATGGGAATCAAAGAACAATTAATCTTTTCAGAAATTGATTATGATGATGTTGTAAAAGTACGTGGAATGGATATCGTATTTGTAACAACAGCTAAATCAAATGAAGAATCATTCGATTTATTAAATGGACTTGGAATTCCTTTTAGAAAGTAAATGGGAGGAATATTATGGCAAAGAAAAGTATGATAGTAAAAGCTAATAGACCACAAAAATTTAAAGTGCGTGAATATACTAGATGTTCTCGTTGTGGTCGCCCACACGCAGTTATGAGTAAATTCGGAATCTGCCGTATTTGCTTCCGTGAATTAGCTTATAAAGGACAAATACCAGGACTTAAAAAATCAAGCTGGTAATTGGAAAGGAGGAATTTAAATGGCAGTAGTAACAGATACAATTGCAGATATGTTAACTCGCATTCGTAATGCAAACCAAATGCGTTATGAAGAGGTTAAAGTTCCAGCTTCTAAAATAAAAGAAGAAATAGCTAAAATTTTAAAAGCTGAAGGATTTATTAAAGATTATAAAGTAGTGAAAGAAGATGCTCAAGGAACAATTCTTTTAACTTTAAAATATACAGATAAGAAAGAAAGAGTTATCACTGGGCTAAAAAGAATTTCCAAACCAGGACTTCGTGTTTATGCTAAGAATGATGAAATTCCTAAAGTATTAAACGGATTAGGAATAGCAATTATTTCTACATCAAAAGGAATTATGACAGATAAAGAAGCTCGTAAACAAAATATAGGTGGAGAAGTTCTAGCTTATATTTGGTAATTAAAATAAATATAAGGAGGAAAAGTATGAGTCGTATAGGTAATCGTATAATTACAGTTCCAGAAGGCGTAACAGTTACAGAAAATGATAACATTGTCACAGTAACAGGACCTAAAGGATCGTTAAATCAACCAATGTTAAAAGATATCACAATGAAACAAGTTGATAATAAAATTACTTTAGAACGTAAGAATGAAAATGCGAAAGCTATGCACGGTACTATGAACGCATTAATCACAAACATGATTATTGGTGTAACTGAAGGTTATGAAAAAGCTTTAGAAATAGTAGGTGTTGGATACCGTTTTAATGTTCAAGGTAAAAAATTAGTAATTAATGCTGGTTACTCACATCCAGTAGAGATGGAAGTACCAGTTGGATTAACAGTAGAAGCCAATGGAAATACTGAAATTACTATTAAGGGTATTGATAAAGTATTAGTTGGAGAATTTGCTGCTAATGTAAGAAAAGTAAGACAACCTGAACCTTACAAAGGAAAGGGTATTCGTTATAAAGGCGAACATATTCGTCGTAAAGAAGGAAAGAAAGCTGCTTAATCAGTAGGAAGGAAGAATAAATTATGATAAAAAAAGAATCTCGTAATAGTATGCGTGTTGTACGTCATGAAAGAATTCGTAAAACAATCATGGGAACAAGCGCAACACCTAGATTATGTGTATTCCGTTCTAATACAGGAATTTATGCACAAATTATCGATGATGAAACTAGAACTACTCTTGTATCTGCTTCCTCATTAGACAAAGATTTAAATCTTAAAAATGGAAGTAATGTTGAAGCAGCTAAAGTTGTTGGAGCATCAATTGCTCAAAAGGCAACAAAAGCAAAAATTACAAAAGTGGTATTCGATAGAGGTGGTTACCTTTATCATGGACGTGTAAAAGCTTTAGCAGAAGCTGCACGTGAAAATGGATTAGAATTCTAATAGGAGGGTATTATGCAAAGAAAAACTCGTGAACCTAGAGAAAAACAATTTGAAGAATTAGTAATTGACGTTAAAAGCGTAGTTAAAGTTACTAAAGGTGGACGTCGTAGAAGATATTCCGCTACAGTTGTTGTAGGTGACCGCAAAGGAAAAGTTGGATTAGGTATTGGAAAAGCAAATGAAGTACCTGATGCAATCAAGAAAGCAATTCAAGATGCAAACAAAAAAATGATCACAATACCTCTAATTGATGGAAGAACAGTTGCTCATGAAGCAATCGGATACTCTGGAGCTGCTAGAGTTATAATTAAACCTGCTCCAGCTGGTACAGGAATCATTGCTGGTGGATCTGTTCGTGCTATCTTAGAATTAGCAGGATTTCGTGATATTGTCTCTAAATCACTAGGAGCAAGAACAAAAATAAACACAGCGACTGCTGCATTAAATGCATTAAAGTCAATTAAGACTCCAGAGCAAGTAGCAGCACTTCGTGGAAAAACAGTAGAGGAGATATTAGGATAATGAAATTACATGAATTAGAAAAAAATATCGGAGCTACTCATAGTAGAAAACGTGTAGGACGTGGTTCAGGTAGTGGTCTTGGTAAAACAAGTGGACGCGGACAAAAAGGACAAAAAGCACGTAGTGGTGGTAGTATCAACCCAGTATTTGAAGGTGGACAATTACCATTATATAGAAGACTTCCAAAAAGAGGTTTTTCAAATCATATGTTCAAAAAAGAATATGCTGTTATCAATGTAGAAGATTTAAATATTTTTGAAGATGGTACAGTAGTAACACCAGCTCTATTAAAAGAGATGGGAATAATTAAAAAACAATTAAGTGGAATTAAAGTGTTAGGAAATGGTAAGCTAGATAAGAAATTAACTATTCAAGCTCACAAATTTTCTGCCTCAGCTTTAGAAAAGATTAATGCCTCAGGAAGCAAAGCCGAGGTGATCTAGTATGTTTAAAACTATGAAGCAATTATTCACCCCAACGAATAAAGACTTACGTCATAGAATTTATTTCACACTTGGGGCATTAATGATCTTCATATTAGGTATATCAATCAGAGTTCCTGGAACAGAAGATTTAACAAGTAGTTTAAGTTTTTTAGAACTAATTAACACCCTTGGTGGTGGGGCACTAAAAAACTTTTCAATCTTCGCATTAGGAGTTATGCCTTACATTACCGCATCAATTATTATGCAATTATTACAGATGGATATCATTCCTTATCTTACTGAGTTAAGCAAACAAGGAGCAACAGGAAGACAAAAAATTAATCAAATAACCAGATATATGGGTATTATCTTTGCCTTCATTGAAGGATATGCTCTAGCCTTTGCATTTATTGGTAAAACAGGAGATGTTATGCAATATTTATATATTGCCACTGTATTAACTGCAGGAACTTCTTTCCTATTATGGTTAGGAGATCAAATAACACAAAAAGGAATTGGAAATGGAACAAGCCTGATTATCATGGCTGGTATCATTGCCACTCTTCCACAAATGTTTATTGATGCATTTAATGGCTTAATTTCTTTCGAGGGAACAGCCCAAATTATAACTTTAGGAGTAGTAAAATTCTTAATTTTCGTAATAATTTACTTCTTAGTAGTAATTGGAGTCATATTCGTTCAAGAATCTGAAAGAAGAATACCTATCCAATATGCAAATAAATCAACAAGTGCATATGGAAATAAGGCACAAAGTTTTATGCCAATCAAAATTAACTCAGCAGGAGTTATCCCAGTAATTTTTGCATCAAGTCTATTAACAATTCCTGGTATAATTGCTCAAGTAGTTAAAAATGAAACATTTACTTTGATTGTTCAAAAATATTTAACATACACAACCCCAGTCGGTTTCTTGATATATATTATATTTATTTTCTTCTTTGCTTACTTCTATACATTTATTCAATTGAAGCCAGAAGAATTTGCAAAGAACTTACAAGAAAATGGTGGATATATACCAGGGATTAGACCAGGAGAAGAAACAAAAAAACATCTAAGCAAGATCTTATCAAGATTAACAATACTAGGAGCAGCATTCTTAGTAATAATTGCTGGATTACCAATAATATTTTCTAAATTTACAAGTCTACCTACAAGTGTATCAATTGGTGGTACTGGATTATTAATCGTTGTAGGTGTTGCACTAGAGACTTATAAGCAATTGGAAGGAAGTATCCTTACAAGAAGTTATAAGCGAGGATATAGTAGAAGGTAATAAAATGAAAAGTATTATGTTTATAGCTCCACCTGCTGCTGGTAAAGGTACACAAGCCGAGCTAGTAGTTGAAAAATATAATATACCACACATCTCAACTGGGGATATCTTGCGTGATATTTCCAAAGAAGACAGTGAAATTGGTCACTATGTATTTGAAACATTAGCAAGTGGAGAATTAGTCAAAGATGAAATTACATATCAATTAATTGAAAATCGTCTAAAAAAATCAGACTGCAAAAATGGTTTTATTATAGATGGTTTTCCAAGAAATCTAAATCAAGCTATAGAATATGATAATATTCTAAAAAGATTAGGTTATAGTATCGGTAATGTAATTTTAATTGACATAGAAGAAAAAACACTTGAAAAGAGAATAACAGGAAGAAGAGTTTGTGAGAACTGTAATGCAATATTTAATATAAATGATGAAGACAGTGCTCCACAAATTGAGTCTATTTGTGATAATTGTGGTGGAAGATTATATCAAAGAAACGATGATAATCTGGAATCCTTTCAAACTAGATATAAAATGTATTTAGAAAAGACAGGGCCTATTATAAACTACTACAAAAAACAAAATGTTTTACATGAAGTAGATGGTAATGATACCATTGAAAATGTATTTAAAAAAATTGATAAAATTATCAGCGTCATTGGAGATGAAAAATAATGATAACCATTAAAAGTAAACGTGAAATTGAACTTTTAAAAGTGGCTGGTAATATTGTATATAAAACCCATCAATATTTAAAACCATTCCTAAAACCTGGCATTACAACACAAGAGATTGATGATCTAGCAGATAAATATATTAGAAGTTTAGATGCAACTCCTTCTTGTAAGGGATACCAAGGATTTCCTGCAGCAATTTGCATTTCAGTTAATGATGAAGTTGTACATGGAATTGCTAGTGAAAGGAAATTGCAAGATGGAGACATCGTAACTTTAGATATATGTGCTTGCTACAAAGGTTACCATGGTGACTCTGCTTGGAGTTATGCTATTGGTAAGATAGATGAGGAAAAAGAGCATCTAATGAAATACACCGAAGAAGCACTATTTGTTGGATTAAAAGAAGTAAAAGCTGGTAATAGAGTTGGTGATATAGGACATGCAATTGAGAAGTTTGCAACTGCTAATGGATTAGGAGTTGTAAAAGAATTGTGTGGCCATGGCGTTGGTAGCAATCTACATGAAGATCCAGAAGTTCCAAACTATGGATTGAAAAATACTGGAATTAGATTAAGAGAAGGTATGGTAATTGCAGTAGAACCGATGCTAACTGCAAAAAGTCCAAGGATAGAAATACTTGACGATGATTGGACTGTTGTAACAGAAGATGGCAATCCTGCTGCTCACTTTGAGCATACAGTTGTTGTAACAAAGGATGGCTATGAAATCTTAACAGGAGAGTGAACAGATGGCTAAAGAAGATACAATTGAAGTTGAAGGTAAGGTTATTGAAGTTATCCCTAGGGGAGGCTTTAAAGTTCAACTAGAAAATGGACACATTGTGGAAGCTCACGTTTCTGGTAAAATACGAATGAACTATATTCGCATTTTAGCAGGAGATACCGTAGTGGTAGAACTAACGCCTTATGATTTAAAACGTGGGCGCATTATCTATCGTAAATAATAGGAGGGATATTATGAAAGTAAAGGCATCAGTAAAACCCATTTGCGAAAAATGTAAGATTGTAAAGCGCAAAGGAAAAATAAGAGTAATTTGTGAAAATCCAAAACACAAACAAAGACAAGGTTAGAAGGAGGTATAAGATATGGCACGTATTAAAGGTGTAGATATTCCAAATGACAAACATATATGTATTTCATTGACTTACATTTATGGAATTGGACAAAGTTTAGCTAAACAAATCTTAGCAGCTGTAAACATTGATCCAACAATTAAAACTAAAGATCTTTCCCAAGAGGACTTAGTAAAAATAAGAGATGAAATTAACAAACATTTAACAGAAGGTGACTTACGTCGTGAAGTTAATATGAACATTAAAACAAAAATGGAAATTAACTCATACCAAGGAAGTCGTCATAAAAAAGGATTACCTGTAAGAGGACAAAGAACAAGTCGCAATGCTCGTACACGTAAAGGAAAAGGTAAGACAGTAGCAAACAAGAAAAAAGCTTAATAAAAGGAATTAAAATATAAAGGAGGTAAACTCATGGCTTATAAAACTAGAAAAAGAAAAGTGAAAAAGAATGTTCCAGAAGGAATTGCTCATATTCATTCAACATTCAACAATACAATTACTACATTAACAGATAAAGAAGGTAATGTAATTAGTTGGGCATCATCTGGTGCTATCGGATTCAAAGGTAGCAAAAAATCAACTCCATTCGCTGCTGGAATGGCTGCTGAAGCTGCCGGAAAAGCTGCATATGACATGGGAATGCGTAAAGTTGAAGTTCGCGTTAAAGGTTTAGGACCAGGACGTGAAACTGCAATACGTTCACTACAAACTGCAGGCTTAGAGGTAACATCAATCGTTGACGTTACACCAATACCACACAATGGATGTCGTCCACCAAAACGTCCACGTGTATAACAATGAATAAGGGAGGTTAGTTTCATGTTGCAATTTGAAAAACCAATTTATAAAATAACAGATTCTGTAGAAAGTAATTTCTATGGTAGATTCGAACTTGAACCATTAGAGAGAGGATTTGGAACTACAATTGGTAATGCTTTAAGAAGAGTGATGTTATCATCACTTCCAGGAAGTGCAATTAGTAGTATCAAAATTGATGGAGTACTTCATGAGTTTCAAACAATCGATGGAGTATATGAAGATGTAACTACAATCATTTTAAATTTAAAAGGAGTAGTATTCAAAAACCACTCTAATGAACCAAAAATAGTACGTATTAGTACTAGTAAAGAAGGAGAAATAACTGCTGGAGATATTGAATGTGATGCTGATATTGAAGTAATAAACAAGGATAAAGTTATCGCTACATTATCAAAAGGTGCCACTTTCAATATGGAAATGACTGTTACAAATGGTCGTGGATATGTTAGAAGTGAAGACAATAAAAAATTACATGATATTAAGAAGGCTGGAGAAATAGCTATTGACTCTCTATATTCTCCTATTGAAAGAGTATCATATGAAGTTGCAAACGCTCGTGTTGGACAAGATGAAAGTTATGATAAATTAATATTAGATGTATGGACAAATGGTTCAATGAAACCAGAAGAAGCAATTGCACTAGCTTCAAGAATTTTAATAGAGCATTTTACTATTCTTACTGATTTATCATCAATTGCTGATGTAAGTGGTATGATGATTGAAAAAACAGAGGATCCAAAGGTAAAAGCACTAGAAACTTCAATTGAGGATCTAGACTTCTCAGTAAGAGCATATAACTGCTTAAAAAGAGCTGGAATTCATACTCTACAAGATCTTGTTAATAAGAGTGAATCAGATATGATGAAAATTCGTAATTTAGGTAAAAAATCTCTAAAAGAAGTATTAGATAAAATTAGAGAAATGGGCCTAATTCTACGTGATGACGACTAAAAAATAAGGAGGAATAACTATGGCATATAGAAAGTTAGGTGTAGACAATAAGCATAGAAGAAGCATGCTTGCAACACTTACAAAACAAGTAGTGGAAAATGAAAGTATTACTACTACTGAAACTAGAGCTAAAGAAGTACGTAAGTTTGTTGATAAAATGATAACTTATGGTAAAAAGGGAGACTTAGTTTCTCGTCGTAAAGCTTTAGCGTTCTTGCATAACGATAAAAAAGTTGTTGATAAAATTTTCAATGATTTAGCTAAACGTTATGAAAACCGTAATGGTGGATATACTCAAATTTTAAAATTATCTGAACGTCGTGGTGATGACGCTCTAATGGTAATCTTAAAATTAGTAGAAGAAGAGAAAAAAGAAGAAAAGAAAGCTACAAAAAAAGCAACTAAAGAAGAAAAATAAGACTTTATGTCTTTTTTTTATGATATAATTAAATATATATTATGGTGGTGATTTAATGAAAGCATTAATTATAGGGGCATCATCTGGAGTAGGACTTGATATGGCCAAATATCTTGCTACAAAAAAATATGAGCTAATACTAGTAGCCAGAAATAAAGAAAAATTAGAAAAAATTCAGGAAATGTTACCAACTAAAGTAACAATTATTGTAGCGGATTTAAGCATAGAACAAAAAGTAAAAGAATTATATGTTCTAACAAAAAAAGAAAATATTGATATATTAATAAATAATGCGGGTTTTGGAGACTTTGGATATTTTACTGAAACTGATTTAGTAAAAG
This sequence comes from uncultured Mycoplasmatota bacterium, assembly GCA_948465965.1. Taxonomy (GTDB): domain Bacteria; phylum Bacillota_I; class Bacilli_A; order RF39; family UBA660; genus CAJMSU01. The sequence continues at coordinate 19,305 of CAOJYR010000008.1, read as the reverse complement.
AATTAACTATGATTGATACAAATATAAAAGCGCTTCACATTCTAACAAAATCTTTCTTAAAGGATATGGAAAAAAGAAATTCTGGATATATACTGAATGTTGCTTCATCCGCAGCATTTCAACCAGGTCCATTAATGAGTACTTATTATGCAACTAAATCCTATGTTTACCAGTTATCAGAAGCTTTGTATTATGAACAAAAGAAAAAGAAAACGAATGTTCATATAGGAGTTTTATGCCCCGGCCCAGTAGATACTAACTTCAATAATGTGGCAGGAGTAAAGTTTGGAGTAAAACCCTTAAAAAGTAGTTACGTTGCTAAATATGCTATAGATAATCTACTAGATAAAAAGATGCTCATAATACCAGGATTTAAAATGAAATGTGCAAAATTATTTAGTAGATTTGTATCAGATAAATTCCTACTTAGAATAATATATAGAATTCAAAAGAAAAAAGTCAATTAACAATTGGCTTTTTATAATCTTTGTTATATAATAAGAAACGTTAGGAAAAGGAGAAAGTTATGGAAAATATAATGGAAATAGAAAACCTAAATTATAAAAATATATTTAAAAATTTCAATATTTCTATCAAGAAAAACCAATTTATAACTATCTCTGGTCCAAATAAATGTGGCAAAACTACATTAATAAAAATATTAGACAGGCAAATAAAAACAAATAATAGTATTAAATTAAATAATAGATATTTGGAAGATTATAATATAAAAGATCTAAAAGAAAGAATAGGAACAGTAATATTTGCCGATGATAATAGTTTTTTATTCAATACGGTAGAAGAAGAATTAATGTTTTTATTAGATAATAAAGACATAGTAAAAGCAGAAAAAATAAAACGCTATAAAGAAATAATAAAACGATTTAAATTAAATAAATACCAAAATGTGAATCCAAACACTTTATATAAAAATCTACAAATAAAGTTAAAACTTGCTATGGCAATTATATTAAAGCCAGACATTTTATTATTAGATGATATTTGTTCTAGAATGAGTAGGAAAGAAACAACCGAAATTCACGATATTTTAAAATACCTAAAAGAGGAAGAAAAGATGACAGTCATAATGACTACAGATAACCTAGAAGAAACAATAGCAAGCGATATACTTTATATAGTATCAGATGGAAATGTTTTATTAAAAGGTAAGCCATTAGACGTGCTAGAAAAAGATAATGTATTAAATAGGTTAGGCTTAGAATTACCATTTATGATGGATTTATCTGTAAAATTAAGAGATTACGATCTAATTAAAGAGCCTGAATTAGATATGGATAGGATGGTGGATATCCTATGGAAATAAAGTTTAAGAATGTAATATATGAAGAATTTAATTTGAATTTTTTGATAAATAGTAATGAATTTACAGGGGTTACTGGAGAAGGTAAAAGTACTATTTTAGATTTGATAAAAATGAAATACCTAGCTAAGGGAGAAATTACCTTTAATGACATAATAGTAGATAAAAGCAATCTAAATAGTATTAGAAAAAGCATTAGTTTAGTAGAATCAAACTTTCCAAAACAAGCATATCTAGATAGCGTAAAAGAGTATATGGAGTTCATAATAAAATATTATAAACTATCTATAAAAGACCCAGATAAGAAAATACAAGATTCACTAAAAATAGTTGGGTTAAATCAGAATATTTTGGAAAGGAACATTAATACATTATCAAAATCCGAATTAAAGCTAGTACAAATTGCTATTAGTCTTTTATCAAATCCAGAAATAATCTTATTAGATGAACCATTTTTAGACTTAGATACAAAAAATGAAAAGAAAATATATATGTTACTATTAAAACTAAAAGAACAATATAAAAAAACGATAGTTATCGCAAGCATTAATAGTAATATGTTATACAAATATACAACAAAAATGATTTTTATAAAAAATAGTAAGGTGTTTTTAGAAGGAAAAACAAAAGAAGTATATACTAGAGTAGATTATTTAAAAAGAAATAAATTTGAAATACCAGATATTGTAATGTTTACATACAAAGCAAAGAAAAATAAACAAGTAAAAATAGATTATCATAAAGATATAAGAGATATAATTAAGGATATATATAAACATGTTTAAATTTCCACACTTTCTGTGGAAAAAGGAGGACTATATGCGCTTTTTAATAAAATTTTCCTATGATGGATCAGCTTATTGTGGATTTCAAACACAACCAAAATTAAATACAATTCAAGAGCAATTAGAACAAGCCTTAACCAAAATTAATGCTGGAAAAAAAACGTCTATCACCGCAACAGGTAGAACAGATAAAGGTGTACATGCGAAGGTTCAATATGGCCATGCCGATATAGATGTGAATATAACAGAACATAAATTAAAAAGGGCAATGAATAGTAACCTACCAGACGATATCCATGTTTGCAAAACAAAAATCGTACCCAATGATTTTCATGCTAGATATAATATTAAGAGTAAAGAATATAAATACTATATAAATCTAGGGGAATATAATCCAATAGAAAGAAATTATGTTTTTCAATATAATTACAAATTGAATATAAAAGCAATGCAGGAAGCAATTAAAGTATTTATAGGAACACATGACTTTAGAGCATTCGTAACAGACAACAAGGAAAAAGAAAATTGTATAAGAACAATAACAGATGCAACTATAGAAGAAATAAATAATAACAAAATCTGCATAACATTTAGAGGAAATGGATTTTTAAGATATCAAGTTAGAAATATGGTGGGAATTTTAATAAAAGTTGGAGAAAACAAAGTATCCACAGAAGATGTGGAAAAAATATTAGCGAGTAAAGACAGAAGTAAAGGGGGAAAAACAGCACCTGCAGAAGGACTATATTTGAATAAGGTGGAATATAATTAAAAAGCAAAGGCATATAGTATGAATAAAATTAGGAATATTTAGTAAATATAAAGAAAAAAGTATTGCTTTTTTAACCATTATTTAGTATAATCATAATCGGTACATTCGAAATATCCCCACATAAATTGAGTCCTGGGAAAACTCAATTTAAGTAAAAGGAGAGAAAAATATGACAAGTTATATGCAAAAGAAAGAAACTGTAGAACGTAAGTGGTATGTAATTGACGCTGAAGGTAAGTCATTAGGTAGAGTAGCTTCTCTAGCCGCAACATATCTTCGTGGTAAACATAAGCCAACTTATACACCACATATTGATTGTGGAGACAACATTATTATTGTTAATGCACAAAAAGTTAATTTAACTGGAAACAAATTAGAGGATAAAATTTATTACAATCACTCTATGTATCAAGGTGGATTAAGAGAAAGAACTGCAAAAGTAATGAGAGAGAAATATCCAATCGAAATGATGGAAAGAGCTGTCAAGGGAATGCTTCCACATAACAGATTAGGAAGACAAATGTACAAAAAATTATTCGTATATGCAGGAAGCGAGCACAAACATGAGGCACAAAAGCCTGAAGTGCTTGAAGTGAAATAGGAGGGTTTAAGTTATGGCAAAAGAAAAGATAAATACTTATACTGGAACAGGACACAGAAAAACAAGTGTTGCTCGTGTTACTTTAACTCCAGGTACAGGAAAAATTACTGTTAATGGACAAGACGTTCATGACTATTTACCTTTCGAAGTATTAGTTATGGATTTATGTCAACCACTTGATATTACAAATACTAAAGAAATGTTTGATGTTGATGCAAAAGTAAAAGGTGGAGGATTCTCAGGACAAACTGGAGCAATTCGTCACGCTATTACTAGAGCTTTACTACAATACGATAGTACAACACCAGCTGATTCTGAAAATAGTTTCAGAAAAACTCTTAAGACTGCAGGATTTATTACTAGAGATCCACGTAAGAAAGAACGTAAAAAACCAGGATTAAAGAAAGCACGTCGTGCACCACAATTCTCAAAACGTTAATTTATACAGTTTCAAGGAACATATTCAAGTATGTTCTTTTTATTTTCACAAAATTTAAGAATATGCATATATTACTACGAGGAGGTTAAAATGCTAAAATTAGAATACTTGCAAGAACTCTTAGTTATAGCGATTGCCTTAAGTACTATAACATGTGCTTTTATTCAAAAAACGAAATGCTGTTTTAAATCTAGTAAATATTTATGCTCATATAGCTTTATTGTAAATATGTTAGTAGGAATAATTTTCTGTATAACATTCACAGATATAACATTTCCAACTAGCTTATGGGTTGGACTTTTCTCATTTTTAGGAGCAGATACAATTTATAAAACTCTAGAAGGAAAATTGTCATCACACACAGAAATAATAAATAGAAAAACTATAACCATATCGAAAGAAAATATAATAAATGAGGAGGAAAGTGAGTAATGGAAAAACCAATTTATCCAAGTAGTAATATGAGGATTACCCAGGGTTATAATGAGGGGAGTCATAAAAATAGTTATGCAATAGATGATGCAGGAAAAGATACGGGAATTGGAAAAATCAAAGCACCTTTTTCAGGAATAATAAAAAAAATATATACTACTGATGCGAATGAAGTGTGGTTAGAAAGCATAGATCAAGTAGAATATCCAGATGGTACAATTGATTATATGACTATAATGTTTGCTCACGCTAATGATGTAAGCAATCTATTTGTTGGAAAAAGAATAAACCAAGGGGAGGAATTTTATAGTGAAGGAACGAAAGGAAATGCAACAGGGAATCACTGCCATATAGAATGTGGTCAAGGAAAGTTTACAGGAACAGGTTGGCATAAAAATGATAGTGGATATTATTCAATTAATAATGGAAAAAAACCAGAAGAATGCTTATGGATAGACTCTTCTATAAATGTAATAAATAATCATAACTATTCATTTAAAGAAATCCCTAAAACACCAGACCCAACTCCAACACCAACACCAGATCCAACCCCAATACCAGATCCAACTCCAACACCACAACCAAAGTTAATATATACATGTAAAAAAACAGATTTATATGGTATTTATCTAAAAGAGGGACAAAAACTGTATATAGAATAGAAAAAGTATACTAAATATGATAAAATATTCAACAAGGAAGTACTATTATGAAGTTAGAAAAAAATTCAAAAATTGATTCCTTGTTTAAGATAATTATGCTATTTACTATAGGCTGCTTTATTGGTTGTATCTTTGAGACAATACTGTGTTATTTTCAAAGGGGTTATTTTGAGAGCAGAAAGGGATTAATATATGGACCATTCAATCCAGTGTATGGAATTGGTATTGTAGTATTAGTAATTTTTTTAGAACGTGATACTAAAAGAACGGTAACGTTTTTAAAAGGAACTATACTTGGAGGGGTAATAGAATATTTATGTTCTTGGTTTCAAGAAGAGTTTTTTAAAACGACATCTTGGAATTATAATAATTATTTTATGAATTTTAATGGTAGGACAAGCCTATATCATATGATTTGGTGGGGAATACTAGCAGTTTTATTTATGCAATTAATTTATCCTATTATAAAAAATATAATATATAAAGTAAAGTTTCAATACAGAACTATAGTTACTTATGCACTCGTTATTTTTTTCACAATAGATATAATAATTTCTGCTAGTGCATGTATAAGACAAAGCGAAAGATTAAGGAAAATAGAAGCAACTACATATGTGGATAGGCTCCTAGATAAATACTATCCTAATGAAAGATTAAATAAAATATACCCTAATCTAAGAGATTCTAAAACAAAAAAGAAAATAAGTAAAATGAAGTGATAAAATCACTTCATTTTTTTATCCCAGTGCTACATCTAAAATCATCATAACAGAAAATCCAACGAGTGTAAAAAGTGCCATTAGATCCTTTCGTTTATTCGTCTGACTTTCAGGAATCAATTCCTCAACTACCACATATATCATAGCACCAGCAGCAAATGCTAAAAGAAATGGAAGTATAGTTTGTACTTTTAGAACGAGTATTGTACCTATAACTGCCGCTATTGGTTCCACCACCCCACTAAGCTGGCCATAAAAGAAAGCTTTTCCCCTTGATAGCCCGTCCCTACGTAATGGCAAGCTAACAGCACTGCCTTCAGGAAAATTCTGTAATCCTATACCGATAGCTAGAGTAATAGCCGATGCAAGAGTAGCACCCTCTAATCCATAAGCCAAAGAACCAAAGGCAACACCAACTACTAAACCTTCTGGAATATTATGCAAAGTAATCGAAAATATCAGCATCACACATCTTTTAGCTTTGTCAGTAGCAATTGACTTTTTCTTTGAAAAAACAGTATAAAATTTATCACCAATAAATAATAATAATCCTCCGCTAAAAAAGCCTAGAAATACAACTAACCAGGCGTTCATTTTAAACTGGTTTGCCATTTCAATTGCCGGGTTTAAAAGAGACCAAAATGATGCCGCGATCATAACTCCTGCTGCAAATCCAAGTAAAGCATCCATTATGCTTTTTTTAATTTCCTTAAAGAAGAAAACAATAGCAGCTCCCAACATCGTAACACTCCATGTAAATAAAGAAGCAAGGAGGGCTTGATAAACTGGAGATAAATTAGAAAATAGATCAACCATAATAATATCACCATTATAGAGTATGCCTATATAAAAAATATGTATAGGCATATATAGCGAAAACTAATGATTAAAATAATGAATACAAATACATATAATTAGTAAGGTGATAAAATGACAAAAAATAAGTATAAATCCTTACTAATTATAATATTAATACTTACATTATTTTCCCTTCAAATCATTTCTGCTAAAAACCTACCATTAATAGATACAATCATTACCGTAGACCCAGGTCATGGTGGTAGGGATAGTGGGACGACTTACAATAAAATCTTGGAGAAAGATATAAATCTAGAAATAGCCAAAGCGCTAGATAATGAACTAACTAAAAATGGCGCTATTACCTATATGACTAGAACACAAGATGTTGATCTATCCTCCATATATGATGCTAGAAAAAAAAGAGGAGATTTGTATCGTCGACTATTATTTATTAAAGAAAAAAATAGTGCTCTATATTTATCAGTTCATATAAATTGGTATAAAAATGAAAATTATCAAGGTGCCGAAGTACTATATAATCCTATAAATGAGGACAATAAAGTCTTGGCAGAATATATAATGAAACAGTTTAAGAAAGACTTAAAAAGTAATAGAGATATTAAAACAACAGATCTCTATATGTATAAAAATACAACAGTACCTGGTGTATTAATAGAATGTGGCTATCTGTCTAATTATCAAGAACGAAAAAAGTTACAAGATCCCAAATATCAAAAACAAATAGCGGCATCTATTACAAAAGGAGTGATTAACTACCTAAAAAATAAAGACAAAGTAAAATATATATTGTAAAATTTAAGAAAAAAAGATATAATAAAGCTAGAATATAAAGAGAGTAAAAAATAGGGTTGGTGGTTAATTTGATAATTAGACTTATAAAAAAATCAAAAATATATAATTTTACTTTGCCAACAACCATATCTGGTAATTACTGGATTACAGATGATGATTATTTAGGAAATGCTAGAAACCTTATTAATGTTGAAGAATGTGATGGAAGATGGAAAATAAAAAGTGATTTTGAAACAAAAATCATGTCAGGAGAAAGAGAAGTAGAATCAGCTTTTTTAAAGGATTATAGTCTATTCTTTTTAAAGATAAATACAGATAACGAATATGTAATATTATACTGTTCTCCTTCAGTAGACAAAAGTATAAGTAGATTAAGACTAAAAAAAGATGGAGAAATAATTATAGGAAATGATAATAAAGCTCAGATTAGTTATAATTATCCCTTAGTGTCAAAACAGCATGCAAGATTAATATATAGAAATGGAAAATGGACTGTTCAGGATTTAAATAGTAAATATGGAACCTATGCAAATAATATAGCTGTTACAACGAAACCACTAGAATATGGTGATATAGTTTTTATTATGGGATTAAAAATAATCGTAATGGAAAATTCTATAATAATAAATAATATTGGTAATTTTGTAAGAATTGATAGTAACAGTTTTGAAAACCTATCTCCAATTGTACAAAGACAAACAGAGGTGGATAACAACGATGAAGAAGGAATAGAGTTTTTTAAAGAAGATGAATATTTTTTCAGATCACCCAGATTTAAAACAATGATTGAAGATGTTAATATATCAATAGATCCACCTCCAGCTAAACAAGAAGAAGAAAAAATGCCTTTAATATATACGATAGGACCAATGATGACAATGGCAATGACATCTGTTGCTATGGGATACTCATCACTTTCAGGCGTAATAGATGGAAGTAAAGATCTATCAACAGCATTACCAACATTAATGATGTCCTTTGCGATGCTTATGACAATGTTATTATGGCCACTTTTATCTAAAAGATATCAAAGAAAACTTACAAGAAAAAAAGAAGAGTTAAGACAGCAAAAATATACTGAATATATAAATAGTAGAAGAGAAAAGATTCAATCTGAAATGAAAATTCAACGTCAAATTTTAATTGATAATTATCTACCCTTAGATGCAACAAGAAATATCATATATTCTAAAAGAAGAAATCTATGGGAACGAGAAATAGATCAAGAAGATTTTCTAGACCTAAGGCTTGGAATTGGTTCTACTGAATTAAAAGGTAAAATTTCATTTCCAGAAGAACATTTTGCTATAGAATCAGATAACTTACTACAAGAGGTTTATAAACTAGGTACAGAATCAAGAATACTTGAAAATGTTCCTATATCTATATCATTTGTTAGAAGAAATATTTCAGCGATAGTAGGAACTGGAAATAATAAACAAGCATTTATAGAAGGATTAATCCTTCAAATGATAACCTATCACAGTTATGAAGACTTAAAAATTATTATGCTAACGAACAAAAAAAATGAATCAAACTGGGATTATCTAAAAGTTCTACCTCATTGCTGGAGTAATGATAAATCAGTGAGATATTTTGCATCTAACATAGATGAAGCAAAAGAAATATCTTTAAATCTAGAGCAAGAAATACAAAAAAGAAAATACAAAGATGTAAATGGGAATATGGAAATAAATACAGAGGATTACCATAAATATAAACCATATTATGTCATTATAACAGATGACTATAAAGCAGTTAGAGATGTAGAGTTAGTAAAAGATGTAGCGGAAATGCAAATAAATATAGGATTCAGTTTAATTGTAATTAGTCCTAGATTAATAAATCTACCTAATGAATGTAAAACCTTTATCAGTATTGGTGATAAAAAGTCAGGTGTTTTTGAAAATGAATTAGTTTCAAATAAACAAAAAGAATTTATCGCTGACTATGATCCCTCAATAAATATTTATGAGTGCTGTAAAATATTGGCTAATGTCCCAATTGATATTGCTAAAGCTGATAGAAACCTACCAAATAGCTTAAGCTTTCTAGAAATGTACAATGTAGGTATGATTGAACAATTAAATGTTTTAAACAGATGGAAAACAAATGATCCAACGAAATCATTACAAGCTCCAGTTGGAGTTGATAAAGCACATGAGTTATTTAAATTAGACTTACATGAAAAGTTCTATGGACCACATGGACTAATAGCAGGAATGACTGGTTCTGGAAAATCAGAATTCATTATTAGTTATGTGTTATCCATGGCACTAAACTATCATCCATATGAAGTATCATTTGTATTAATTGATTATAAAGGTGGAGGTTTAGCGGGAGTATTTGAAAATAAAGAAACAGGAATGAAATTGCCCCATCTAGCAGGAACAATTACCAATCTAGATACTGTAGAAATGAATAGATCACTAGCTTCCATTCAAAGTGAATTAAGAAGAAGACAAAGAATGTTTAATGAAGCAAGGGATACCTTAAATGAAAGTACTATCGATATATATAAATACCAATCATTATATCGCAAAGGGTTAGTTAAAGAACCAATATCGCATCTTTTCATAATAAGTGATGAGTTTGCCGAATTAAAAAGTCAAAGACCAGAGTTTATGGAACAATTAATATCAACAGCTCGTATCGGACGTTCCTTAGGTGTACACCTTATCCTAGCAACACAAAAACCAGCTGGAGTAGTAAATGATCAAATATGGTCAAACTCTAAGTTTAGAGTCTGCTTAAAGGTTCAAGATAAGGCAGATAGTATGGATATGATAAAATGTCCAGATGCAGCATCACTAAAAAATCCAGGAAGGTTTTATCTACAGGTTGGATATAACGAATTATTTGCCCTAGGACAAGCAGCCTGGGCGGGAGCACAATATTATCCAACAGAAAAAAGAAAGAAAAAAGTAGACCAATCAATCAATTTCTTAGATAATGTTGGAAACCATATAAAAACACTAGATACAAAAGATCAAACAAATATAGTGGAGTCAAAGGGAGAAGAAATTACGAATATCGTAAGATATATAGTACAAGAAGCGCAAAAACAAAATGTCAGCATCCCTAAATTATGGCTAGATAGAATACCTAATATAATCTATATTAGACAGTTAAAAGAAAAATACAATTACATAGCAGAGAAAAATGTTATTAATCCTATAATTGGAGAATACGATGATCCAGACAATCAAAGACAAAATGTCTTAACACTACCACTTTCTAAAGAAGGAAATACAATAATCTTTGGTTCAGTTGGAAGCGGAAAAGAATTAATGATATCAAGTATAGTTTATTCAACGATTATTAATCATTTCTCAGATGAAGTAAATTTCTATATTATGGATTTTGGTGCTGAAACGCTAACAATGTTTAGAAATGCTCCACATGTTGGGGAAGTACTTTTGTCAACAGATGAGGAAAAAATAAAGAACTTATTCAAATTAATATCTAGAACGATAGAAGAAAGAAAGAAAATGTTCGTTGAATACAATGGATCATATGACTTTTATATCTCTCATGGTGGAATTCAAATTCCAATGATGGTAGTAATAATTAATAACTATGAAGCTTTTATAGATACTTATCCAGATTATGAAGACCAAATTAGTCAATTAACAAGAGATTGCTTAAAGTATGGAATTGTTTTCATTTTAACTGTGAGTGGACCAAACGCTATAAGATATAAAATAAGACAAAACTTCAAACAAAATCTAGTTCTACAATTTAATGATCCATCAGATTATTCTTCTGTATTAAATGGTGTTAGAAAGAAAGAACCATCTAAAGCTTATGGACGAGGAATGGTAGATTTAGAGGGAATATTTGAATTCCAAACAGCCTATCCTTATAAAGAGGAAAAAATGTCAGAATATATTAAAATAGTATGTTCAAAACTAAATGATATATGTAAATATCAAGCGCATCAAGTTCCAGTATTACCAGCCGCAGTAACCTTTGATACAGTAAAGGAAGTAACAGGAAGCCTAGAAACAATTCCAGTAGGAATAGAAAAAGAAAGTTTATCTATTTCTACCGTAAATCTAAAGAACAATTACTGTTATACAATCACTGGTGATGATATAAGTAGTAATACATTATTTATTCAAGGATTAGTAAAAATATTAAATAAAGTACCAAATACCAATGTAATAGTAATGGATGCTTTATCAAACCTAAAAAAGGAGTCCCTTGCAGAAATTATTTATGATAGTGATAACTGTTATAAAACAATGGAAACCATAAAAGACTTATATAATAAGGAAAAAGTTAGTAGTAAAGTAGATCCTAATGTTTTAAAAAATGCTCCAACTACTATTTGTGTAATTAATGGTATCAGTACGCTTCTAAATAAACTAACGCTTGAAGAGAAAACAACATTTAATAATATCGTAAAAGAAGCAAATGATCTAGGAACATTTAGATTTATAGTAATAGATACAATTAATAATATAAAAATCCTAGCCTACGAGGATTGGTTTAAAAATAGTTTTGACCTATCAGCTGGAATTTGGATAGGAAATGGTATTTCAAATCAATTTACTCTAAGAGTAACAACAAACTCTAGAGAATTAAGAGAAGAGATTGATTCACAGTTTGGATATATAATAAATAAAGGTAAAGCTACTCAAATTAAATTTATCGTTGATGAATAGGAGAGAAAACTATGAATAATAAAATACTCATACAATTATATGTACCACTTATAGAAAAAAATTATGATTTATATATCCCAATAAATAAATATATAGGTACTATAAAAAAACTAATAGAAGAGGGACTACTGGAGTTATCAAACAATGCCTATATAATCAAGGAAGATACAAACCTATATAGTAAGGAAACAGGAAAGGTTTATGATGTGAATCAAAAAGTTAGAGAAACAGACCTAAAAAATGGTTCTAGAGTTATTTTAATATAAAGGTGGGATACTATGGATGATTATACAAAGTATGTTATGGCAGTAAATAAAATATTTGAATGTGTTGAAAAAATGAAAAGTGCCTGGACGAATCAAGATAATTTAAACTATTTAAAAAAAATAGAAGATTATAAAGCGTTAGTCATAGAACAATCCAAGGTGATTCAACAAGAATCAAATGTGAACGTTCAAAAAAAGGAAACAACAGTGGAGGAATTAGGTTAATGATAGAAAATATAACATATCAAGATATGATGGGCATTTCAAAAGAACTAGAAGCATCTGCAAAAATTATTGATGATATAATGAGTGCTAAAAATATCACCGAACTATCCGACTTTATTTCAACAGTAGAAGGATATTCAAAATATTTAGCCACAACTGTAGAACTATACCAAGAAGCTGATATATCACTACAAGACTTAACAAACAAGAAAAAATAGAACTTTCAATCAGAAAGTTCTTTTATATACTTATTTAACTTTGTTTTAGGAAAGTAATACTTCAAAATATTAGCATAATCACAACCATTTTTAGCAAGTTCATTTGCTCCAAACATGCTAAGTCCTAAAAAGTCTCCCCAACCCATAGTTATAAATAAAATGTGATCATTATTGATAATAATATTTATATATTGTGATTTTAAATTAAGCTTCTTTAATAAACTTCTACCATCTATAGTAGCCTCACCTATTTTTAACTTTAATAATTTACCATAAGGAGAAATCTCAGTAATCTCAATTTTTGTATTATGATCAATCTCAGTTTTAAAAATTGTACTCAAGTGCTCATAACTAAATCTTTTTGCTTCGACGAAGAAGGGAGACACATAATCCCACAAACTAGAAACTTGTGATAAGTAAGGATATCTCGTATCAGCCAGAGTTTTACCCGTATTAGAAACATGAACAAATGGTAATATATAATAATCATCATAAGTAATAAAAATACAATCTGTATCATCAATTGCCTTTTCTAAGACTCTCCTAATCTCATCATATTGTGGTACAAAAGACAATTTATAATAAGATATAGGTTTATAGATAACAAAATTATTAGTAGCATCAATTATTTTCTTTTCTGTCATTTCTTTAAAGACATAAGTTCTATATAAAACACATAAAGCCTCTAAAACTTCAGTATCTAGTCCTGGAATCATATTGGTTGCTAAGGCACCTAAAAGATAATCTTTAAGGCTCACCTCAATAATAGCATTAGAATCAAGTTTAATAGTTACTAAATAATAATCATTTGAATAATACAAATTCTCTTTTAAAACCTCAATTTCCTCTTTTTGTTTCATATCAAAAGTTTTAACAACGATTCCATCAATAACTAGATAGACTTTGTTTCCTTGGAAATCAATTCCATTATTTTTAATAAAATTTTTAGTTCTTCTTTTCATTTCTTGATCACTAGCTTTAAGACCAAGCTCACGAGAAAATTCATAATTCATAGTTAAATATAAGTATAAAATATCTTCAATTCCATTATTTTTAATTTCGTATCTATAAAACATAAAATCACCTAATAGTAGTATGAGGTGATTTTTTATAAATATACAAAACTTTTAAAACGCAAAGTATTTCATTGGCTTGTCTAAATTACAATCTAGTCCTGTTAAATAACTTTTATTTATAAATATTTTTTCTAAATCAACACTTTCGCCATCAAAATAAGAAAAAGTAGAGATTATAATGGATTTAGCTAATTTAATTGATTTTAGATATAAATCTATAAAAGACTCAGTACTAGTCATATTATAAGTAGTAGGATTTCTCCACACTTTATGATTACTATTTAAAAAATTATGTACATCTTTAAGCGGATAATGATAACTTATAGCTTCAAACCTGAACATACTTCTAGGTGTAACAGTATCTACCATCTTATAAATAAACTTCTTTATACCATATGTATCTTTTCTAAATATACGTAGAGCCCAATTCATCTGTTTTAGTGACTTATAGTATATATAACTCATATGCTGAAGAGAAAAAGTCTTCTTAAAACTATAATCTATTACTAAACTCAAATTCTTAGAAAAAGGCTTCATATCAAAACAGAAATTAGAAATAGCAAAGTGATATGGATTCATTTTCTCTCTTCTTCTTACCATATCATTATCTATAAATAATTCCATAAAAGAGTGAACATTATTATACTTGTAAGTGCTAGGCTTTCCCTTTTCAAATTTACCAGTTTTATAAAAGACAAAAGGATGAATTGTGGAATCTAAAACATAGTGACAGATCAAACCACATAAATAAGAACAAACATCAATATCATCATATAATTTATTTTCTTTTATAAAATGAATTAAACAAATAAAATAGTCCTGGCTTTTATTACTATGAAAATAATGTCCAAAGTCCCTAATTTTTTTCCCTGACTTAGGACTAAAAAGATTATAAAACATTAAAGAGTCCATACTTTGACCAAACATTTTTATCCTATCAATATTTATTTTATTATTGATATTCTTAGGTAAAATATCAAAAACATCTTTAGCAAAATATGCATGTGTAATTGTCGCTGGCATAAAAATCCCCCATCTAAATCTATGTAAAATAAATTATAAAAATAAATAAAATTATAAATTTTAAAATATAAATAAATTATATCATATAAATTCACAAAAATTTCATACTTTTAAAAGAATAATATGTTATAATTTATAATAGGTGAGATTATGATAGAGAAACAGTTTAAAAATTTAGATGAGCAATTAGAGATATTTAAACATAAAGGATTAGTAATACAGGATGAAGATTATGCAAAACAGGTACTATTAAGAGAAAATTATTTCTTCCTAAATGGTTACAGACACCTATTTTATAAATCAAATACAGACAAAACATTTATTACAGGAACCAGATTTGAAGAAATATATAGCTTATTTCTATTCGATAGATCTATTAGAAATGTGCTGTTTAAGTATCTGTTAGTAATAGAAAATAACTTAAAATCAATAACCTCTTATCAAATGTCTAAAAAATATGGATATCGCGAACGTGATTATCTAAAGGCTAAAAATTTCACCAATAATCCTGAAAAACAACGCCAGGTAAATGATCTGTTAAAGAAAATGAAACGTCAAATAAGGGTAAATGGCTCACAACATACCGCAACGCTACACTATGTATCAAATTATGGTTATATCCCTCTATGGATTTTAGTAAAGGTTTTATCCTTTGGAATAGTAAGCGAAATGTTTTCGATATTAAAGCCAGAAGATCAAAAAGAAATATGCAAAGTATATAATATAGGAGTAGAAGAATTAATAGTATATTTACCAATCCTCGCAAATTATAGGAATCTTTGTGCTCATGAAGATATCTTGTTTGAAAATAGAACGCAAAAAGAAATAGATGATACGATATACCACAAAATTTTGGATATACCAAAAGAGAATAATGAATATATCTATGGTAAGGACGACTTATTTGCGCTATTAATAATTATGAAACAAATGCTATTAAAAGAAGAATTTAAAAATATGACAATAGAACTAGAAAATATAATTCAAACCCTAAATTACAATCTTACTTCAATAAAGATAGAAAAAGTATTAAAAAGAATGGGATTTCCTCTAAATTGGAAAGAGTTAGCGAAAATAGAAAGGAGTGTTGATGATGAAGAAAGCAAATAAAGAGAACACAAAATTAGCCTTTATAATTATCTTTTCCTTCATAATGGGGGGAGTAATAATGTTAGCCTTGTTAAAATGGACGCCATTAATAAGTGAAGTCATTGGAAGTAGTAATGGAACTGTTGTAACAAAAAATAAAACACAAGTATATGAGAAAAATTCCCTTGCTGCATCAGTAGATAAAATATATGACGCAGTTGTTATGATTGAAGCATATAAAAACGATCAATTAACCTCAACTGGAACAGGTTTCATATATAAAACAGATAACAAATATGGTTATCTATTAACAAATCAACATGTAGTTGCAAATACAGATAAGATAAACTTGATTATGTCAAATGGAGAGGATGTAGAAGCAACAGTATTAGGAGGAGATGAATACCTTGATTTAGCTGTTTTGAGAATGGACAAGTCAAAGGTAACACTAGTAGCCAACATTGGTAAGAGTGAAAGTATGAATTTAGGAGATACAGTATTCACAGTAGGTTCTCCAATGGGAGAAGACTATAGAGGAAGTGTAACCTCAGGTATACTTTCGGGAAAAGACAGGATGGTATCAGTAAGTGTATCAAATGCTAGTAGTAATGATTGGGTAATGCGGGTTTTACAAATAGATGCATCTATAAATCCCGGAAATAGTGGTGGTCCGCTTTTAAATGCCAATGGAGAAGTAATTGGTGTATGCTCTATGAAATTAGTGGATGATGAAATTGAAGGAATGGGTTTTGCTATACCAATTGAATATGCTATGAGTCATATTGATTCCCTTGTAAAAGGAGAAAAAATTGATTGGCCAGTACTAGGTATAAGTATGACCAATGTAACTGATACATCAAACCTTTATAGAAATGGAATAACAATTGATAAAAACATAAAAGAAGGTGTAGTTGTAGTCAAAATCTCTGAAAATACAGGAGCAGCAAAATCAGAATTAACCTCAGGTGATGTGATTACTAAAATAGATGGAAATACAGTAAAAGATTCTGCATACTTAAGATATGAATTATATCAACATCAAGCAGGAGATACTATTGAAATTACATACATTAGAAATGGCAAAGAAAATACAACAAAAGTAACATTAAGTAAGAGTTCTAATTAATTAGAACTTTTTAGTTGCAAAAAAAGAAAAAAGAATGTATCCTTATAATAAGGAGGAGAGAGTATGTACGATGTAAATAGCTATAGTACGTATGGTAGTACTACAGGTTTAGCTGCAATTGGAACAACATATATGGTTATGATGTTAGCGATCGTTGTAGTTGCGGTTGTTGCTAACTGGAAAATATTTACAAAGGCTGGAAAACCAGGTTGGGCTGCAATCGTTCCATTCTACAATTTATATGTACAGTTCCAAATTGCTGGAATGAATGGTTGGATGTTCTTACTATTATTAGTACCAATTGTAAATATTGTAGTTGCTATTATGCTTTATGTAAATTTAGCTAAAGCTTTCGGAAAATCAGGAGGATTTGCCGTAGGGTTAATTTTCCTAAATTTCATATTTATGCTTATTTTAGCATTTGGTTCTGCAGAATATGTAGGAAACCAAAAATAGTAAAAGAAAGAATAGTAAAATGTTCTTTTTTTTTATAAAATATGTTATAATATAGAGAATCTAAGTAAAAGGGGTGGAGAATATGTTGAAAATATATAAAACAAGTCCTGTTGAAAAGAAAATAAAAAAGGTTAAGAAAATGACTTCTGATTGCTGGATTGATTTAATTGAACCAACGACTGATGAGATTGATAAAGTTGTAAATAGAACAGGTGTAGATAAAGACTTAGTTACGAAATTACTAGATACAGAGGAACTTCCTCGTGTAGAACAAGAAGATAATGCAACTCTAATAGTAATTGATATTCCATACTTAACAACAGGAGTTGACTATAAATACACAACATATCCTCTAGGGATCATTATAACGAATAACAATTACGTTATAACTGTATCAGTAAAGAAAACAACCCTTTTAAATGAATTTAAAAGAAATAGAGTAAAAGACTTTAGAACCGCAAAAAAAACCAGATTCTTAATCCAAATATTATTAAAAACAGCTTCTAGTTATTTGAAAGCTTTAAAAGAAGTGAATGAAGATATAACAGAAAAAGAAAAAGTTCTAAAAAAATCCACCAGTAATAAAGATTTAATAGATATGTTAGAAATAGAAAAAACATTAGTATATTTTATTACCTCACTAAAGGCAAATGATGCTGTTTTAGAAAAACTATCTAAAGGAATCATCCTACCTCTTTATGAAGGGGACATAGACTTATTAGAAGATGCAGTCATTGAAAATAAACAAGCAATAGAAATGAGTGGTATATACAAAGACATTCTATCATCAATTACCGAAACGTATGCTACAATCATTTCTAATAACCTAAATATCGCAATGAAATTTTTAGCGGGAATAACCATAGTATTATCCATACCAACTATGATTTCCTCTTTCCTAGGTATGAATGTACCATTAGGCAACATAAGCAAAGAGCCATATGCCTTTATAATAATATTTCTAGTATCAGTAGTAATTTCTATCATAATCGCAATTTTGTTAAAGAAGAAAGATATGTTGTAAATAAAAGAACCATATGAAATAACCTTATTTCTCTAGACAAACTAAAAGTTATTTTATATAAAAAAAAGAATTAGTAGATTCTTACTAGTACTTTTTTAGCTAACGCATTTTTAATTAATTAATATTACTTTTTTTCTATGGTAATTGTGTACCCATATTTTTTCGCAATTTTCATTAGGGTTTCAAATTTATATTTCCTAATACCTCTTTCGTAACCCTGAATAGTCATTCCGCTTAAATCT
Organism: uncultured Mycoplasmatota bacterium; assembly: GCA_948465965.1. Classification (GTDB taxonomy): domain Bacteria; phylum Bacillota_I; class Bacilli_A; order RF39; family UBA660; genus CAJMSU01. The sequence continues at coordinate 545 of CAOJYR010000008.1, read as the reverse complement.
ATACTTTTCCCAAAGTCAGATTGTTTCTTTCCAGACCATTCACGTAGAATTCTCATAATATCCTTTTCATTATAGTCATTAGCAATTATCTTCATTAGTTTTGCCTCCTATTGACAAGCATACACTATGAATGTATAATTGATTTATATTCCATACTTACAGTATGCATATATAAAAAGAGGTTGATTACATTGAATAATAAAAGAATGAACCTATTAATAGATTTAATATGTTTAAAAATAGAATTTTGCGAAAAGCAACTTAATATATTATATAGTAATAAACCAATCTTCTTTCAAAAGAAAAGAATAGAGGATTATAATAAGAAGATTGAAAAATGTGAAAATAGAATTATAGATTTGTACAGACAACTAGAAGGTGAAATTGACTGTATAATTAGAATGGAGAAAATATATTAAAGTATAAGTGAACTAACATAAAATAAATATTTAAGTATCCCAATCATTATGTAGAAGCGTGTAAAGTAATCGTTAGTGTAAAGAGTTTTGGGTATTTTTATAAAAATCTCTAATTGTAAGGTTGAT
>CAOJYR010000007.1 GCA_948465965.1 uncultured Mycoplasmatota bacterium | reverse complement strand
GTAGATTTCCTAATATTTTAGTTAATGGTACTATGGGTATTGCTGTTGGTATGGCTACTAATATTCCACCACATAATTTAGGAGAAGTTATTGATGGATGTGTTGCATATATTGATAATCCTGATATTGATACATATGGCTTAATGAATTATATTAAGGGACCAGACTTTCCAACTGGTGGTATAATACTTGGAAATAGCGGTATAGCGAGGGCTTACGAAACAGGTAAAGGTAGTATTACTATTCGTAGTAGAGCACAGATAGAGGAAGTAGGAAATCATAGTAATATTGTAATTACAGAGGTTCCTTATGGTGTCAATACTTTGGATTTAAAGAATAAAGTTGCAGAACTTGTTCATAATAAAACAATTGATGGTATATCTGATTATCATACAGATTTAAAAAATGGTGTTAAGATTACTATAACTTTAAAAAGAGATGCTAATCCACAAGTTGTTTTAAATAATTTATACAAGCATACTAATTTTCAAATTAGTTATGGTATAAATTTAATGATGATAGATAATAAGGTGCCTAAAATATTAGGTTTAAAGGATATTATTTCGAAGTATATAGATCATCAAAAAGAAGTTATTATTAGAAGAACTCGATTTGATTTAAATAAATCTGAGAATAGGGTTCATATTTTAGAGGGTTATAAAATAGCCCTAGATAACATAGATGAGGTTATTAAGATAATTAGAGAATCTGAAACTGATCAGGTTGCTAGAGAAGCATTAATGAGTAGATACAGTCTTAGTGAAATTCAAGCAAATAGTATATTAGAATTAAAATTAAGAAGATTAACTGGTTTAGAAAGATCTAAGATTGAAGAAGAATTAAAGGATTTATTGGAGAAAATTGAAGAATTGAAATCAATACTTGCTTCTGAGGAAAAGGTTCTTAATATAATTAAAGAGGAACTATTAGAAATTAAGAATAAATATGGTGATGAAAGAAGAACTTCTATTGATATGACTGCAATTGATTATATAGAGGATGAATCATTAATCCCTGTTGAAGATATTATTATTACCTTAACTAATAAGGGTTATATTAAAAGACTAAAATCTGATACTTATAAGACTCAAAATAGAGGTGGCGTAGGAGTTAAGGGAATGGCTACTAATGAAGAGGACTTTGTAGAACATTTAATTTCAATGAAAACTCATGATTATATTTTATTCTTCTCAAATAAGGGTAGAGTATATAGAATGAAGGGTTATGAGGTACCAGAGTTTAGTAGACAATCTAAGGGATTACCAATCATTAACTTATTACCACTAGAAAAAGACGAGAACATTAGTTCGATAATTCAATTAGCTGCTGAAGATGAAATTAATAAATATTTGGTATTTATTACTAAGAATGGTCTAATTAAGCGTACTGATTTATCAGAATTTGATAATATACGTAAGAGTGGTAAGATTGCTATTGGATTAAAGGATGATGATGAGTTAATTAGTGTTAGGGCTACTACTGGTAATGATGAAGTTGCTATTGGTGCCAATAATGGTCGAATGGTAAGATTTGTTGAAGACGAGGTAAGAGTTATGGGTAGAAGTGCTTCTGGTGTTAAAGGAATAGATTTAGATGATGGTAAAGTTATAGGAGCAGAAGTTATTAAGCCTGGACAATTAATTTTAATTGTAACTGAGAAAGGATATGGTAAGAAGACTGCTATTGAAGAGTATAGATTAACTCATAGAGGTAGTAAGGGTGTTAAAGCGCTTAATATTACTGATAAGAATGGTATGATGGTAGCACTTAAATGTGTTAATCCTGATGAGTTGTATGATATTATGATTATTACTGATAGCGGAATTATTATTAAAATGCCTTTGGAACAAGTTTCCACATTAAAACGTGCAACACAAGGAGTTAGATTAATTAACTTAAAGGATGATCAAAAGGTTTCTACAGTGGCTGTTGTTTCCAAAGATGAGGAAGATGAAAAGGAATCAAACGATTCAGAAGAGTCTGTGGAAAAAGATACATCTGAAAACAAAGCAGAAGCTAATAATGAATAATAGCTTCTTTTTTTTTTTTTTTTTCTTAATTTTTATTGTTAATATTCATTATAGTAATGGAGCTTTTTAATCTATTATAAGAATTTTTAATATTGTATTTATTATAATATTAAATTTTTTTGTTTCTAAAGTATGGTAACTCTTAGCCTGTGGATAAAGTATTTTGTTCAACAAATAAAATATATGTAAAATTATAATTAAGTAAAGCAAAGTTATAGATATTTAATTTACTGTATAAAAATGACAAGTGGAAAAGTTATAATAGTTATGTTAATAATTTTTTGGGAAATAATCAAAAGTACGCAAATATTTCCCGGGAAATAATTTTATATAATTCATAATTGTTATGAAATACTCTTGTTAATTAAGAAAAATATAATGATAGTCTGTTTATAAATACTTCTAGGTTTGCTTTTTATAAGGAAAGTGAGATAATAAATAAATATTTATAAAATGAAGGACTGAGAAAGAATTTTAGAAAAGTGACATGAAACTGAGGTGCAATAGAAGATAATTTGATGAGCCTTTTTTATGATTCTTTAATATGTAAAATTGGGTTAAAAAGAAAAGGATGTTTTGAAAATGAAATCGAAGAAAAACGATGTTTCACGTGAAACATATATTTGCTAATCTATAATAAAAGGCAGATAAGTTTTTCATAAAATGGTAGTGCATAAAGCATTTGAATAAAATGTAGGTATGTGAAAAGAAATTTATGATAAACAACAAAGAAAGCGGAGAGAAAATGTTATTTATGTATAATTAACTTTTAAGGGGTTATATACAATAGATATATTATCCTAATTAGTTGATATAATTGTATTATTTTTATATGTATTTTTTTGAAAATAATAAAAGAAGAAGATGATGTAGTTATATAATCGGAGAAAACAATGTTTCACGTGAAACATTTGCTTATTAGTTGTATAGATCGATTTGTGTTTTCTTTTATATATAATAATTTAGTTTATTGTATTTGATATATTAAATGTTTTGTTAGTAGTTTATTTTTAAAAAAGAAAGGAGTGTTTTTATATACATAATCGAAGAAAACGATGTTTCACGTGAAACATCGTTTAATATTTGTTTACAAAACAAAATAAATATAATAGAATATATTTGTGCAATAAAAGTGCTAGAACCAGGTCAGAATCGGAAGATAGCAGCCTTAATAGTTAACTTTTATGTGCACTTTTATTTTGGAGTGATATCTATGAATTTAAAATATATGGAAATGGCGATAGAGGAAGCTTATAAGGCAATGAGTGTTAATGAGGTGCCAGTAGGTTGCATTATAGTTAAAGATGGCAAAGTTATTTCAACTGGATATAATAAAAAGGAAAGTTTGAATGCAGTTACAAGACATGCGGAGCTTATTGCTATAGAAAAGGCTTCATCAGTACTTAATAATTGGAGGTTGAATGATTGTGATATTTATATTACGTTGGAGCCTTGTCCTATGTGTGCTAGTGCTATAAAACAAGCTAGAATAAAGAATGTTTATTGTGGATTGTCTAATTCTGATGTGAATAATTTAAATATCATTAATCAAATTTTTCAAAAAGATAAAAATAATAAGAGTGTAAATTTTTGTAATGATTTAGCTGTGGAAAAAGTCAATCTACTAATGAAAAGTTTTTTTGAAAAGCAGCGTAAAAAGTAAATTATTTAAATTTAATATGTTATAATAATATGTATTAAGGGAGGTTTAAAATTTATGTATCAAGCGTTGTATAGAAAATACAGACCCCAGATTTTTAGTGATGTTGTTGGCCAGGAAGTTATTGTTAAAACTTTAAAAAATTCTATTTCAAATGGTAAGTTTGGTCATGCCTATATGTTTTTTGGGCCAAGAGGTACAGGGAAAACAACACTTTCTAAAATATTTGCTAGATCTATTAATTGTCTGAATCCAATTGATGGAGAATCCTGTGGAAAATGTGATAACTGTTTGCGTTCTTATCAAAAAGAATGTGTGGATATAATTGAAATGGATGCTGCTTCTAATAATGGAGTTGATGAAATAAGAGAATTAAGAAATAAAATTTCGTTGGTTCCAGCTTATTTGAAATATAAGGTTTATATTATAGATGAAGTGCATATGTTATCTATTGGAGCGTTTAATGCATTACTTAAAACTTTGGAGGAACCTCCAGAACATGCTGTTTTTATTTTAGCAACAACGGATCCTCAAAAGGTCCCGGAAACTATTATTTCAAGATGCCAATGTTTTTCTTTTAAAAGAATTTCAAATAACAGTATAATACATAGATTAGAAAATATATGTGGAAAAGAGAATATTGATATAGATGATGAAGTCCTAAATGAAATAGCTATTTCTTCAAATGGTGGATTGAGAGATGCAATTGGAATTCTTGATAAATTAACTTCTTATACATCTAATAAAATTGATTATTCTACTTATATTCAACTTAATGACTTACTTACTAAAAATGATATTGAAAAATTGTGTGCTTCAATATTTGATGGTGATATTTTAGAAGTTCTTAATTTTATAAATAGGATTAATAATGATGGAAAAAATGTAGTTCAAATTTTTTCTCAGATTATGTACTTCTTAAGAGATAAGATAGTTAATTATTATATTAATGGTGATTCTTTATCTTTTGATGTTGCTCTTGCAGAAGATTTAGTTAATATAATAAACGAAAAAATGTTCGATATTAAAAAAAGTGATAATCCTAAGATATATATAGAAATTCTAATTTTGAAATTTATTGAGGATAATGTGAAGAATATTTCCCGGGAAATAAAAAAAGATCAGAATATTGCCTATAATGAAAATGAAAATATAGAAAGTCCTTATGAGGGGAGTAAAGATGTTTTAATATCTAAACCTATTCAGGGTGAGACTAATTCTATTACTCATGTAAATAATGATATTAAGGATACTGTAAGTCGTGAAGATTTAAACAGTAGTAATATGTTAGTTAATACATCAGAGGTTTTAAATATTGATGATATTATGAAGGTTAGGGTTAATAATACTTTGGCTACTGCAAATAAACAGATTTTGAAGCAGGAAATTGGTAACCTTGATTTATTAAATGATTATACTTTTGATCAAGAGATTGGTTATTTGGTATGTGAGATTTTAAATTCTAAGTTTAGAGTGGCGAATGAAGATAATATTGTTCTTAGTTATGAATATGATTCTATTGTTAAGCAAAATTTATTAAATTTAGATAAGATGATAGAGGTTTATAATAAAATAACTAATTCTAATAAGAGTTTTGCTATTATAACTGATGAGGAATGGGATAGATATAGAAATGAATATATTCAATGTTTAAGAAATGGTGATCATTTTACAATTAAAGACGAACCTGAAAAGATATTTGAGAAAAAGGAAAATAATGATATAATTAAAAGTAGTGCAATAGAGCTTTTTGGCGATATTGTTGAAGTGGAATAAGAAAAGGAGAGATAATATGAATATTCAAGCTATGATGAAGCAGGCTCAAGCTTTACAAAAAGATATGATGAAAGCAAAGGATGAAATAGATAAGGCTGAATTTACTGGAGAGAGTTCTTTAGTTAAGGTTACTATGAAAGGTACTAAGGAACTTATTAAAGTTGATATTGATGCAAAAGATGGATTAGATGCTGATGATATTGAAATGTTACAAGATATGTTAGTTGTTGCTATTAATGAGGCTAATAAGAAAATTGATGAAATGACTGAACAAAAAATGGGAAGATTTGGTAATTCTATTCCTGGATTATTTTAGGTAGTCATTATGTATCCAGAAAGTATTAAAAATCTTATTGAATCGTTCAAGTTTTTGCCTGGTATAGGTGAAAAAACCGCTGAAAGATTAGCTTTTTCTATTTTAGATTTAGAGGATGAACAAACTGATTTGTTTTCTGATAGTATAACTGAGGTGAAAAATAAAATTCATTTATGTAGTAGGTGTAATACTTTAACAGAAGATGATTTTTGTTTTATTTGTAAGGATGATTCTAGAAATAAAGATGTTTTATGTGTTGTTGAAGATACTAAAAATGTATTTTTATTTGAAAAGTTGGGGATGTTTAATGGCCTGTATCATGTATTAGATGGATTGATATCGCCTCTTGATGGTATTAATCCAGAAGATATTGGTTTAGATAAACTTATTGATAGAATAAAAGAAGAATCTTTTAAGGAGATAATATTTGCATTTAAACCAAGTATTGAAGGTGAAACTACAGCTTTATATATTAAAAAGGTTCTTGATGGAATGGGGATTACTGTTACTCGTCTTGCTAGTGGAGTTCCTATGGGAGCTGATATGGAGTATGTTGACAGTTTGACGTTAGAGAGAGCTTTAAATGATCGTAAGGAGATAGAATAATTTTTTATTTTCTTCATAATCTTCTATGAGAGGAGATTATCTTATGAAGATTATGAAACGTTTTATTAAAAATATAATTTTGGGAGCATTTATTTTATATGGTTATAATTTAATTGCAGTTAATTTTAATATGATGGTACCAATAAACTTTATTACTTTATTTGGTGTTGCTTTTTTGGGGGCACCTGGATTGATTGCTCTTATTTTATTTAAAATTTTGATTTTGTGAGAGGTTATATATGAATGATTTAATTAGTAGGCAAACTGAATTTTTTGATGTAGTTGATCAAATTGTTAAATTAGATAAATTATCTCATTCATATTTGATTGAAATTAATGATTTTGACGAGGATATAAAACATATAAAGTGTTTTGTTAAAATGATTTTATGTAAGAATAAGGATGTTTCTTATAATAAATTGAATTGCTCTTTTTGTAATATCTGTAAGTTAATTGATGAGGATAACTATCCTGATTTAAAAATAGTTGAATCAGATGGACAATGGATAAAGAAGAGTCAATTATTAGAACTTAAAAGTGAATATCAGAATAAGTCTTTACTTGATAATAAGAGAGTGTATATTATAAAAGATGCAGATAAATTGAATTCTTCTTCAGCAAATACTATACTTAAATTTTTAGAAGAACCTGAAGAAGATATAATAGCGATATTACTTACTAATAATAGGTATAAGGTTATTGAAACCATTTTATCTAGATGTCAGATATTATCATTAAAAGAAGAGAATGAAAATATCGATATTGATGATAATCTGATTACATTATTGAGGTTAATTATTGATGGTGAAGCGTTATTTATTCATTATAAGAGTTTGATTGATGATATATTAATTGATAAAGAAATTTCAAAACAATTGTTTATAAAAATTGAGAATATTTTTATTGATTATTTAAATTATATGTCATTAAAACAAAGTGAATTAAATGGAGAAGTTATTACTATTTTGAAAGATATTAGTGAAAAGAATATTATTAAGTATATTTCAATAATTGAGGATGAATTGCCAAAGTTGTCGTTTAATATTAATTATAAACTTTGGTTAGATTCAATTTTTTCAAAATTAGTGGAGGTGAGAAAATGTATGATGTAGTAGCTGTTGCTTTTAATATGACTAAAAGTATTTACTTTTTCTCTCCGAATGATTTAGTTTTAAAAAAAGGAGATAAGGTAATTGTTGAAACTGAAAATGGATTGCAATGTGGTGTGGTAAAGTCTGATATAAGAAGAGAAAAAAAAGAAAATTTGGTTTTACCATTAAAGAGAATTTTACGAATTGCTACTAAAATGGATTTATTACAAGTAGAAGAAAATGAGAAGAAAGCATCTAAGGCTTTGAGGGATGCTAAGAAATTTAGTAAAGATTTAAATCTGGATATGAATTTTGTTGATGCATATTTTACTTTTGATAAGAATCAGTTGGTTTTTTCGTTCTTATCTGATAATAGGGTAGATTTTCGGGATTTAGCGAAGAAGTTAGCCCAAAAGTACAAAACGCGAATTGAACTGAGACAAATTGGTGTGAGAGATAAAGCAAAGAAGATAGGTGGGCTTGGACCTTGTGGATTATTTTTATGTTGTAATTCGTTTTTAACTGACTTTAATAGTGTTTCTATAAATATGGCTAAAAACCAATTCTTGGCATTAAATCCATCAAAAATTAATGGTATATGTGGAAGGCTTTTATGTTGTCTAGGCTATGAGGATGATATTTATACTGAATTAAAAAAAGGTTTACCACATGTTGGTATGGTTGCGGATACTGAAATGGGAATGGGTAAGGTAGTTAGTGTTGATGTTTTTAAGGGTACTTATAGTGTTGATTTAAAGGAAAAAGGAATTATTACATTTTCAAAGGATAAAAAAAATGGAAGTATTGAATGATATATTAGGATATAAGAATAGAAAGATTTTTCAGGATGACAGATATTTTTCTTTTTCTTTAGATAGTATAATGCTTGCTAATTTTGTTAATATCAGGCTTAGGGATAAAAGAATTCTGGATTTAGGAACTGGTAATGGAGTTATTCCTCTTATCTTATCACTTAGAACTGATAAGAAAATTATTGGAGTTGAACTACAGGAAAAATTAGCTCATCTTGCAAAAAAGTCTATTACTTATAATGAATTAGAAGATCAAATAGAAATTGTTAATATTAATATGAAAGATTATATTACTAATGATAATGTTAATTCGTTTGATGTTATTACTTGTAATCCCCCCTACTTTAAAGTTAATGATAAGAATGTTATTAATATGGGGCTAGAGAAGGCAATCGCAAGACATGAGGTGGAAATCACTTTAAGTGATATTTTTTGCATTTCCAAAAAATTACTTAATAATAATGGTACTTTGGCTATTGTTCATAGATCTGATAGATTATTAGAAATATTAGATTTATATAGGCAAAATGGTATAGAACCAAAGAGGATGCAATTTGTATATGAAAATCCTGATAGAGATTCTACTTTGGTTTTGATTGAGGGTACAAAGAATGGAAAACCTGGTTTAAAAGTAGAGAGTCCAATTATTTTATATGATAAAAATGGTAATAAATCTGATGAGTATGAAACAATATTAATGGAGGTTAGAAAATGAGTCAGAAAAGTTATAATGAAAGTGCTAGTTTGTATTTGATTCCAACACCAATCGGGAATTTAGATGATATAACAGTTAGATCCCTTAAAACATTAGAGACTGTAGATATTATTTTATGTGAAGATACTAGGGAAACTTCTAAATTATTAAGTAAGTATGATATTAAGAAAAAACTAATTAGTTGTCATGAATACAATGAGGATAAAATAAAATCCTACGTTGTTGATTTATTAAATGATGGACTTACTTTGGGTCTTGTAACTGATCAGGGTACTCCCATTATTAGTGATCCTGGTTTTATTGTTGTGCGGGAAGTTATTGATAAAGGTTTTAATGTTATAAGTTTGCCGGGAGCAACTGCTTTTGTTCCAGCACTTACTTGCTCTGGGATTAATCCATCCCCATTTTTATTTTATGGCTTTCTTAATGCTAAAGATTCTAAGCAAAAATCAGAATTAAAAGTTTTAAAAGACTTGAAATACACAATGATTTTTTATGAAGCTCCACATCGTATTAAAAAGACTCTTACTAATATGTTAGAAATTTTTGGTGATAGAAATATAAGTATTAATAGAGAGATTTCTAAAATTCATGAGGAAATTTATCGTGATAAAATTAGTAATTTAATTGCTATTTGTGATAATATGAAGGGTGAAATGGTTATTATAGTTGAGGGTAATTCTAATACTATAGATTATAGTGATTTATCAATCGTTGAGCATGTCAAGTTATACGTAGATGATGGGATGAGTGATAAAGAGGCCATTAAGTTAGTAGCAAAGGAAAGAGGAGTTGCGAAGTCTATTATTTATAAAGAATATCATATTGATAAATAACAGATTATTTCCCGGGAAATAATTAAGGAGGAACTTAATATGGAAATAACAATTAGGAATGCTAAAACTTCGGATTTTGATGCTATTCATTCTTTGCATTTAGAACTTGAAAGGGCAGAACTTCCTTTTGATTCCAATCTTAAAGAAAATTGCTATTTAGATAAAAGATGTATAGATAGAATAAAAAAGGATCTTAACAGTAAATATGTTAAATATATAGTAGCTGTCGTTCATGATAAGATTGTGGGTTTTTTAGCAGGTGAAGTTCTAGATAGATGGTTTTATAAAGAGAAAGTAGCTTATTTAAGTTATTTATGTGTTGATCCTAGTTTTAGGAATAATGGTATTGCACAGTTACTTCTTAATAAGTTTGAGAATATGATGAGGGATAATGGTGTTAAGTACGTTCGACTTAATACTTTTACAAGAAATAAATCAGCTATAGGGTTTTATTTAAAAAATGGATTTGATGAATATTCAATATATTATCAAAAGGAAATATAAGTTGAGGTGATTATATGAAATTAATAGTTGGTCTTGGTAATCCAGGACGTGAATATGAAAACACACGTCACAATATAGGATTTTTTATGATTGATAATTATATTCAATATAAGGGAATTAGTAGTAATCTTTGGAAGAGTAAATTTAATGGATTATATATTCAAACTAATCTTGCTAGTGAGAGGGTTATATTTTTAAAACCACAGTCTTATATGAATTTATCTGGCGGCGTTGTTAGAAGGTTTGTTGATTTTTTTAAGATAAATTTAGATGATATACTTATTATTTCTGATGATTTAGATTTGAATATGGGGAACTTTAAACTAAAGGATAGGGGTTCTAGTGGTGGACATAATGGCCTAAAGGATATAGAGCAAAGTTTAGGAACTCAAAATTATAAAAGATTAAAAATTGGTATTTCCAACAATAAAGGTGTAGATACTAAAGATTATGTTTTAGGTAAATTTTCTAAGAGTGATATGGATCAATATAAGGAGTTATTTGATTTATTAAAAGATGTACTTGATGATTATATCAAACAAGATTTTTCTTTCCTTATGAATAAATATAATCATAAAAATAGGTGATCATATGAGTGTTTTTGACAAGCTAATTAAAATAGATATAAAAGATAACATGGGTATTACTGGTATTACCGATGAGTTTTTTGCTGTTTACTTAAATAATTTACTTGTTCAAAAGAATAAAAGCATTTTGGTTGTAGTTAATTCTTTGTATGAGGCAAATAAGCTGTTTTCTTCATTAGAAAATTATACAGATAAAGCGTTCCTTTTTCCGATGGATGATTTTTTAACAAGTGAGGCTTTAGCAATTAGTCCTGACTTAGAATTTACAAGACTTGAGACAATAAATAGAATACTTTTGGGTGATGCAGTAATTGTTGTTACTAATTTGATGGGATATTTAAGATATTTACCTTCTAAAAGAAATTATCAACAGTTTTTTGTGGATTTAGAAGTGGGGTGTGAATTTAATCCACAGAAATTAGTGGAAAAACTTATTTGTAGTGGTTATATCCGGGATACTATTGTTAATAAAACTGGTGAGGTTGGAGTTCGTGGTTTTGTAATTGATGTTTTCCCCATAGATGAGGATAATCCTGTTCGAATAGAGTTTTTTGGAGATGAGATTGATTCTATTCGATATTTTGATCCTAATACTCAAAAATCATTAAAGTCATTAAAGAAAATAAGAATTAAGCCTTGTTCAGAATTTTTATCCACAAAAGATGTAGAAGAAGAGCAATTTGGTAGGCAGAAATATTTAAGTGATTATGAAAAGGTAGAAAGTATTTATAACTATCTTGATGATGCTTTTATCGTCTTTAAGGATTATGAGCAATTAAAAACTAGTTATTGTGATATTTTAGAAGAGATTGTTACTTATAGAGAAACTAAAGATACTGATTATAAAGGTAATTATATGTTCTCACTTGATTCTGTTGCTGTTTCAAATGTTATTCATTATATGAATATTAATAATATAGCTAATAAAAATGTAGTTGATTTTGGTGTTCGTACAATTAATAATTTTAATGAGAATAGCGATAGTATTAATGGTTTTATTCGTGATAGTATTTCTAAGGGTAAAACGGTTATTATATGTTTAAAAAAATATCAAATTAGAAGTATATTTAAAGTATTAAATATGAAAGTTAGGGAAACTGATATTGATACAATTTATCCAAATGAAGTTAATATAGTTGAGGGTAGTATTAATCAGGGATTTATTTATGATGATTATGTATTTTTATCTAGTAATGAATTGTTTTTAATTAAAGAAGCTAAGAAAAAATATAATACAAAATATAAATACGCCGTTAGTATAAATGATATTAATAAGTTAGAGGTAGGAGATTATGTAGTTCATAATATTCATGGTATAGGTGTATATAACGGTATTAAGACTTTAACGATGTCTGGTATTGTTAAAGATTACATTGAGGTGTTTTATCAAGGGAAGGACAAGCTTTATATCCCTGTTGAAAAAATTGATTTACTGAGTAAATATTCAGGTAAGGAGGGTGTTAGTCCTAAAATTAATAAATTAGGTGGTACTGAATGGGCGAAGACTAAGTCTCGTGTTAAAAATAAAGTTAATGATATGGCTGATAAATTATTAGCTTTATATGCAGAAAGGGAGTCACGTAGTGGGTTTGCTTTTTCTCCTGATGATGCTATGCTTATAGACTTTGAAAGGGAATTTCCTTATGAACTTACTAAAGATCAAATAAGGGCAATTAGCCAAATAAAAGAAGATATGGAAAGACCTGTTCCAATGGATAGGTTATTGTGTGGAGATGTAGGTTTTGGTAAAACAGAAGTAGCTTTTGTTGCAACATTTAAAGCGATTTTAGATTCGAAGCAAGTATTATTTTTATGTCCTACTACTATTCTTTCTGATCAACATTATAAAAACGCTATGGTAAGGTTTAAAGATTTTCCTGTATCGATTGCTTTACTAAATCGTTTTACTTCTGCGAAAGAGGTAAAGCGAATCTTAGAAGGGTTAAGAAATGGTACAATTGATTTGGTTTTTGGTACGCATAGATTATTGAGTGATGATATTATGCCAAAGAATTTAGGCTTATTAGTTATTGATGAAGAACAACGCTTTGGTGTTAAACATAAAGAGAAGATTAAGAGTTATAAAACAAATGTAGACGTTTTAACGTTAACCGCAACACCAATTCCTAGAACACTTCAAATGTCTTTGGTTGGTATTAGAAGCTTATCTTTAATAGAAACACCTCCTGTTAATCGATATCCTGTTCAAACTTATGTAGTGGAGGAAAATAAACAGATTATAAAAGATGCTATTTATAAGGAGTTATCTCGTGGTGGACAGGTGTTTATTTTATATAATAGGGTTCAGTCCATTGATGAAGAAGTTAGTAGAATTAAGAATTTAGCTCCTGATGCTAGGGTTATTAGTGCTCATGGTCAAATGAATAAGAATGAGTTGGAAAATAGAATTATTGATTTTGTAAATTATGAATATGATGTTTTAGTATGTACAACTATTATTGAAACGGGTATAGATATACCTAATGTTAATACACTTATTATAATGGATGCGGATCGATTTGGACTTAGTCAATTGTATCAGATTAGAGGTCGTGTTGGAAGAAGTGATAAGTTTGCTTATGCTTATCTTATGTATAATAAATCTAAGGTACTTACTGAAACTGCGGTTAAAAGACTTAATGTTATTAAAGAATTTACTGCTCTTGGTAGTGGATTTTCTATCGCAACTCGTGATTTATCTATTCGTGGGGCTGGTGATATTTTAGGTAGTGAACAAGCAGGATTTATTGATTCTGTTGGGATTGATTTGTATTTAAAACTTTTAAACGAAGAGGTTGAAAAGAAAAAGGGAAATTTTGTTTCTAATGAAGATAAGGAAGATATTCAACCATTAATTAATGTTAATACACATATTGATGATAGTTATGTAAAAGAGGATGAATTAAAAATTGAGATTCATAGAAAAATTAATGAAATAGATTCTTATGAAAAACTTAATTTAGTAAAAGGGGAATTGGAAGATCGTTTTGGGAAATTAAGTGAGGATCTTATTATTTATATGTATGAAGAATGGTTCGAAAAATTAGCGGATAAATTAAAAATTAGACATGTTAGACAAACTAAGAATTCAATTGAAATGGTTTTTCCAGAAGAAGTTGTTAAAAGAATGGAAGTTGATGATGTATTCGTTTTGGCATTTCAAATTTCTAACATGTTTAGGTTTACAAGTAGAGGAAGTAATTTAATTATTATTTTAGATATTATAAAATTAGAAAAGCATCCAATCTATTACTTAGTTGCATTATTGGATAAAATATGTGAGAAATTTTTTAAACTTCCTTGACTTAATATTTAATGATTGTTAAACTTACAATGCTAGGAGGTATATGATTATGCAAGATACATTAGAGGATTTTAAGCGTCAGCATTTAGAAAATTATAAAAATGCTGTTTATGAAACTTTAAAAAATAATTCTACTATTTTAGTAGATGAAGATATAATGTCTCTTTTAAAGAAACCTCCACTTGACTCTATGGATGTTATTAAATGTAAGTTTTTAGATTTGGCCAAGAGGCAGAAAATCATTCTTAATACAGAAGAGTTGGATAAATTAATTGAAGAATATAGAAAAGATATCATTTCTTTATTATCGGAGTTGAAAAACGAGCGTATAGAGGAATTAAGTAGGATAGTTGATTCTTTTAGTCCAGTTAAGGATACTGATATTATTAAATTTAATAAAAAAGATTTTACTATTTTAAATAGAGGGATGAGAAAGAAGATAAAAGAGTCTGTCAACGTTTCTATAACAAAAAAAATTGTAAATAATGTAAATTCGATATTTACAAAAGATGTTGATGATGAGAAGAGGGAGAAAGTTGTTACAGATATTACTAAATTTTTGACTCGTACTTATATTAGACAATTAGTTGAAAGTGTTGATTTTAAAGTCTTAGTTAAGGATACTACTTTAATAAATGGTGTTAAGGAACAGGGTGAAAGGTATTTGTTTACAAAAATGAATTCTTATCTTTTAAAAGAAGATAAAAAATAAATAGTTGGAAGGAGCATTTTTTAAATGTTCTTTTTTTTGTTTGTAAACTACTATATGGAAATATTTACCAAGGGAAAAAAAGGGAATATTGTTTATAATATAAATAAAGGAAAAACTAGGTATAAATTGCATTAAAACAGAGAAAATAAAAGTATGGGAAAGTGAGGAATAATTATATGAAATCAACAGGTGTAGTTAGAAGAGTAGATGACTTAGGAAGAATTGTTATTCCGAAAGAAATTCGCCGTACTCTTAGAATTAGAGATGGGGAGTCACTAGAAATTTTTGTAGATCGCGAGATGATAGCTTTAAAGAAATTTTCTAAAATGACAGATATGGATGAGGTTTCTAAGCAAATGGTTGATATTATAAATGGTGTAATTCAAAAAAATGTTTTTATTACAGATAGAGATAAGTTTATTGCTGGTTCTGGTAACTTAAGAAAGAAATATTTAAATAAGAATATTTCTAAATTTTTGGAAAATATTATGAGAGATAGGAAAACAGTAATTGAGAATAGTAAACATGAAATTGAGTTAATTGATCTTGATGTTGAGGAGTTGTCTTATGTTATTTCACCCATTATTATGAATGGTGATGCGATTGGATTAGTATTAGTACTATCGGATAAAAGTGATATTGGACAAATTGAGGAAAAATTGTCTTCTGTAGTATCACAGTTTTTAGGAAAACATATTGAAGAATAAAATCTTTTGTGTTATACTAAAGCATATTTGAAATGTTTTGATGAAGAGATTTATAGATGGTGTATCTATTTTAGTGAGCTCAGATGGTGAAAATGAGTATGGGTATGTTTATAAATTATGGCTTCTGAACTATTGTATCGATATGTAGGTATAATCGTAGATAGGCGTTAACTATTTGAGTGTATAATAATAAGTTATTATAAAATAAGGTGGTACCGCGAATATTTCGTCCTTATAATGTAATAACTTTTTATTTTGGAGGTAGTTTATGAATAAAATGGGAATAGGTGTAGGTATAGTTGTTTTTAACGATAAAAAAGAAATTCTTCTTTTATTAAGAAATAGTGATAAGGACAAAGCATTAAGTGATATGCGATTAGAAGGTACTTATACATTACCGAGTGGTAAAGTCAAATATGGAGAAACCTTTGAGGAAGCGGGGGTTCGTAAATTAGAAGATGAGATAGGTTTAATTACTACTGTTGCTGATTTAGAGGTAATATCCTTATCAAACGATATTAATGATTATGCACATTATGCAACAGTTGGATTAATTGCTCATAATTACTCTGGAGATTTTCGGTTGAAAAAATCCGAAGAATTTGAAGATTATGGTTTTTTTGCAATAAATAACTTACCAGAGAATATATGTATGCCTAGTTTAAAAATAATTAAAAATTATCAAAACAAAATAATATATAATGATAAGGAGATGTTATAAATGAAAGAGAAATTTTATATTTCAACCGCAATTGCTTATACTTCGGGTAAGCCTCATATAGGGAACACTTATGAGGTAGTACTTGCTGATGCTATAGCTAGGTTTAAAAGATTAAAGGGGTATGATGTCTATTTTCAAACTGGTACTGACGAACATGGTATTAAGATAGAGGAGAAATCGCGTGAAGCTGGTATTACTCCAAAAGAGTTTGTAGATGGTGTTGCAACTGATATAAAACGAATCTGGGATTTGATGAATACAAGTTATGATCGATTTGTAAGAACTACTGATCCTAATCATGAGAAGGTAGTACAACATATTTTTAAGAAAATGTATGATAAAGGTGATATATATAAGGGAGAATATAAGGGACTTTATTGTACCCCTTGTGAATCTTTTTGGACTGAGTCCCAACTTGTGGATGGCAAATGTCCTGATTGTGGAAGAGAGGTTTCTTGTCAAAGTGAAGAGGCTTATTTCTTTAAACTTAGTAATTATCAAGAAAGGCTAGAAAAATATATAGAAGATCATCCACATTTTATAGAACCAGAAGCTAGACGTAATGAGATGTTAAATAATTTTATTAAGCCAGGACTTCAGGATTTATGTGTATCACGTACTTCTTTAAAATGGGGAATTCCAGTTGATTTTGATTCTAAACATGTTGTTTATGTTTGGCTAGATGCTCTTACAAATTATATTACTAATATTGGTTATGATGTAGATAATGAAACTAGTGAATTTAAAAAGTACTGGCCTTGTGATCTACATTTGATTGGAAAGGATATTATTCGTTTTCATACAATTTATTGGCCTTGTTTTCTATGGTCTTTAGGTCTTGACTTGCCTAAGAAGGTATTTGGTCATCCTTGGTTATTGATGAATAATGATAAGATGAGTAAATCTCGTGGTAATGTTATTTATGCAGATGATTTAGTTAATGAATTTGGAGTTGATGCTGTTAGATATTATTTGCTTCATGAAATACCTTTTTCAAGTGATGGGAATATTACTTATGAATTATTAATTGAAAGAATTAATGGTGAACTTGCTAATATATTAGGTAATTTGGTTCAAAGAACTATTTCAATGGCTAATAAATATTTTGATGGCAAAGTCATAAATAAGGACAAGACTGATTCTTTAGATAAAGCGTTTATTGATAAAATTAATAATTTAGATAATAAGATAACAGAAAAAATGGATAAGCTTCAGATCAGTGATGCAATTAGTGAAATTTTTGATGTTTTAAGATGTAGTAATAAATATATAGATGAGACTACTCCATGGGTACTTGCTAAGGATGAGGAGAAAAAGGATCGATTAGAAACTGTTATTTATAATTTACTAGAATCTATTAGAGTCTGTGCTGTTTTCTTGGGGGCGTTTATGCCTGATACTTCTAAAGAGATTTTAAGACAAATTAATAATTCAAATGAAGAATTTTGTTATTTAGATAATAATAATTATCAAGTTAATCAACCAGAAATATTATTTCAAAGAATTGATAAGGATAAAGTTTTTACTGAATAATGTAAATTTTATGTAAATATTTATTTTAAGTTTTAGGAAATGTTTTCTAAAACTTTTTTTCATGTTATATTTAGAGGGTAGTTATTTTGCTGTAAGGGATAGGAGAATAATTATGTTTAGTAAAATTAAAGAGAAGTATAGGTTTGATGTAGTTTGTATAATTTCTTTTCTATTCTTAGGTATTTATAGTTATACAGGTAAGAATATTTTAGATTTTATATATTTATTATTTTTTATTTTCTGTTATTTGGAAATAAAGTATTATAGATGGAAAAAATATCATTAATATGGTATTTTTATTTTGGAGGGATTTTATGTATATTGATACACATTGTCATTTATCAAAAGAGGACTATTCTGATATAGATTTAGTTTTAAAAGAGAATTTGAAGGCGGGTATTTCTAAGATGGTAGTGTCTGGATGTAGTCATGATTCTATTTCTGAGGTGTTAGAAATCTCTTCGAACTATGATTTTATCTATTTAACATTAGGCTATCATCCGTCAGAGGTAAAAAGCGTTACCGATAGTGATTTAAAAAAATTAGAAGAGTTATTAGTTCGAGAGAAAAAGGTTGTTGGTGTTGGAGAAATAGGGCTTGATTATTATTATGGTAAAGAGGATAAGGAAGCACAAATAGATTTATTTGAAAAACAATTAGAAATAGCACAAAGGCTTCATTTGCCTGTTGTTATACATAGTAGAGATGCAGTTTTTGATACAATTAATATATTAAAAAAGTATGATGTAAGAGGCGTGATTCATTGTTTTAGTGGAAGTTTAGAAACAGCCTTAACTTATATTGATATGGGGTTTGCTTTAGGTATTGGTGGAGTTGTTACGTTTAAAAATAGTAATCTTTATCAAGTAGTAGAGGAAATATCTTTAGAAAGTATTGTCTTAGAGACTGATAGTCCTTATTTAACCCCCACTCCTTATAGGGGGATGCAAAATAGTTCTAAATATATTCCAATTATTGCTTCAAAAATTGCGGATATAAAAAATATTTCAATAGATGAAGTTAGTAAAATAACTACAAATAATGCTATTCATATATTTGGTTTGAAATAATTATTTTTAAAATTTAATAAAAGATGATATACTATATTAAAGATAAAGAGGAAGATATATGAAAAGTATTAAATACAGAAGTAAATTATTTATATTTTTAGTTTCATTAATCGTGGTGTTTATTAGTGCAATTTTATTTTGTTTATCTATATATTTTTCAAATAATGATAAAAGTGCTACAGTCGTCTTTTCTTATTCTAGTAATGATCTTAAGCTCAGAATTGATAATTCATCTCCTATTACAGATGAATTGGGAAAAAGTATAGATATAGGTGATAATCATTTAAAAAATGCTTCATTAAAATTTAGTGTTTCTGCAAGCATGACTGGTTATGAAAAAATAGATTATGAAATCTATGCAAAAGAGGTAAATAATTTGAATTCTATATCTTCTGATTATGTAAAACTTTATTTAACTGAAAGCAATACTAATAGATCTCTTGGTTCTACTGTTAATAGTGGAATAACTACTTTTAATAAATTAAGGACTTCTGCTATTGATCCGGGTGCTAAAAGAATTTATAGGGGTACTTTAAAGAAAAATGAAGTGCAGGATTTTGCTATTCGAATGTGGCTTGCAGATACTTATACTGTTAGTAATGAAAAAAGAACTTTTCAAATTAATTTATATGTAAAGGTTATTGACTAGGAGGATTTATGAAAAAAGGAAATAAGGATAATAAAGAGGTTTCTACAAATAAGATTATAATTTTATTAATTGCAATTACAGCACTATTACTATTTGTTGTTGCTTTTGCCTTTGTTACTTTTGAAAGGAGTCAGGCTAAGTCTGATAAAAAAATAGTAAATACTGGAGTGATTTCGGTTACTTATGCTAATAATGAGAATGGGATAAAGCTAGATAATTATATTCCTATTGCTGATGATGTTGGAAAAAAATTGAATGATAAATCACAATATTTCGATTTTACTATTAACTCAGAGATAGTAGGAGATACTACAATTAATTATGAGGTTGTTTTAGAGAAAAGTTCTAATTGTAATTTAGATAATAAATTTATAAAAGTTTATTTAGAAAAGGAAAATGATGGTACTTATTCTAAGGTGGTTGATCCAAAACCATTTACAGCAATAAAAAAATCTGAAGTTGGTTCTCCTAAAGGGACTATGGTCTTAGTTTTTGGTACATATACTTCCAACTCAAGTGATAAGTATCGCCTTAGAGCTTGGGTTGATGAGGGGGCAATGCTTGATTCTAATGTAGTTTGTGATTTGGGGATAAATGTTTATGCTAAACCAAAGAATTAGGGGAGTGTAAACTCTTCTTTTTTTTTATTTCAAATATAGTTTTTTTAAAATTTACATGCTATTATGATATTAGTAATAATAGGAGGTGATAAGTGGTGAATAAAACTGTAGTGTTCGAAGAAAAAATATCTTTCAAAGAAGGTATTAAATTTTTAAGCCATTTTATCACTAAAGTTATTTTGTATGTTATACTTTTTCTTTTAATGATTGTGTTTTTCTTATTTTTTATTTATTTTGGTAATGTTCTTCATAATATAAAACATCAAGAGGATAGACCCCCTTTATTTAATGCTTATATTATAGTTAGTCCTAGTATGGTACCCAATATTAATGTTTGGGATGGAATTGTTGTTAAAAGGGAGGATGGTCATAATCTAAAAAAGGGCGATATTATAACATTTACTTCTCACGATATGAGATATAATGGTTTAACTATTACACATCGTATTGTTGGTATAGAAAGAACAGAAGATGGTTCTTATTATTTTAGAACTAAGGGAGATGCTAATAATGTTGAGGATCCTTATTTAGTACAGGAAAATGATGTTTATGGTAAGGTTATTTTTAGAATACCAATGATTGGTCATATAAGAAGTTTCTTATCAAAATCTTTTGGTTGGATAGTATTTCTTATTGTGCCAGCTATAATGGTAATTATTTATGATATTTTAAAAATAGTTCATACCGTAAAATTGAAGAAAATAAAAAAGGATGATATAGAAATTATTTAACTTGTAGAAGGGGACCTTTTATGATATATTTTAACTGGTGATTTTGTGGAAAAATATGATGTAAAATTTAAGAAAAAGTTTGGTCAAAATTTTTTGAGGGATAATAGAATTGTTAAAAGAATAGTTTCTCTTTGTGCTATTACAAAAAATGACTTGGTAATAGAGGTTGGTCCTGGTGGAGCTATTTTAACACGTGAACTTGCACATGCTGCAAAGAATGTTTTAGCTTATGAGATAGATTTAGAATTAAAAGATGAGTTAGAAAAAAAACTAGATGGTTTTTCTAATGTTTCTGTTTTATTTAAAGATTTTTTAAGTAGTAATATAGAAGAGGATCTTTCAAACTTTTCTTATGATAATATTTATTTTGTTAGTAATGTTCCTTATTACATAACTACACCGATTGTAATGAAATTAATTGCGAGTGGTATTCAATTTAAAAAAATATGTATGATGGTTCAAAAGGAAGTTGGAGATCGCTTTTCAACAAGTTGTGGTAATAAAAGTTATGGTTCTATTACTGTATTTTTAAATTATTATTATCATATTAAAAAAGAGTTTTTTGTTTCTAGGAGGGAATTTGTTCCTATTCCTAATGTAGATAGTGTTGTTGTATCTTTTGAGGAAAAACAGGATAAGTTGTTTTTAAAGGATCAAGAATTCTTTGAGAAATTGGTTCGAGATAGTTTTCAATATAAGAGAAAAAATATAAAAAATAATTTACGAGGTTATGATTTGGATAAGGTGTTAAAGGTTTTAGAAAAGTATAATTTTTCATTATCTGTTAGAGCTGAACAATTAAGTGTAGAAATATTTGTTGAACTTGCAAATGCATTAGTTTGAGGAATATTTCTTTTTTTTATGTCATAAATTTAAGTGGAGATGATGTGTTTGGATTTTAAAATAGGGGACTTAGTGACTAGGATCTCTCACAATCATGATATTTTATTTAAGATAGTATCAATAGATAGAGATGTTGCTATACTGAGGGGGGTAGATTTACGTCTTTATGCTGATAGTTTGATTAGTGATTTGGTGAAGTCTAATAGTAATAACAATGATGGCGATAAAAAGATATTAGAAGAGAATATGCGAGATATAAAAATGGATAGAAGCCAATATTTTTATTTGCCGGGGAAAATTTTACACATAGATGGAGATTCTGATTATTTAAAGCGATGTATGGATTTTTATAAGGAAATGAATGTAAAGGCAAATGGACTAACTATTTCTGAAATAGAGATGCCTTATAAGGTATCAGAATTGTTAAATGAGTTTAAACCAGATATTTTAGTTATTACAGGTCATGATGCTTATTATAAAGAAAAGAAAAATACAAGTGATTTAGACAAGTATCAGAATTCTATTAATTTTATAGATTCTGTAAGAGAGGCTAGAAAATATGAGAAGAGTCAAGATAAATTAATTATAATTGCTGGAGCTTGTCAGTCAAATTATGAAGAATTGATTAAAGCGGGGGCTAATTTTGCATCTAGTCCTAAGCGAATAAATATTCATGCTCTTGATCCAGCAATAATTGCGACATCTCTTGCTTTTTCTGATAAGAGTAAGAGTATTGATTTATTGAAACTTATAGAGAAGACAAAATATGGTAGTGATGGAATGGGAGGAATTATTACAAATGGAACTATGTATGTGGGGTATCCAAGATGACATTAGATAAGGTTAGAGAGGTTGTTTTGGAAAATAAGGGTGTAGTTAGATCTTTTGTATTTAAAGGTGCAAGGAACCAAATAGATGAATTCGACGGGGTAATTACAGATATGTATCCAGCAATTTTTACAATTACTTTAGACGATAATAAGGTTAAATCATTCAGTTATAGTGATATTTTGATTGATAATTTGAAAATAATTGGATAAATCTGGTGGAAAACTCTTAAAAATATTGCATTTTGTAAAGTAATATTATAAAATGGATGTGTAAAGTGTAATACTTTAAGAGGGAGGAATATTACATGAAAATAACATCTGTAAATGTACGCAAGATTGAAAAAGAGGGTTCTCGTATGAAGGGAATTGCATCAGTATTACTTGATGATGCTTTTGCAGTACATGATATTCGAGTTATTGAGGGAGACAACGGACTATTTATAGCAATGCCTAGCCGAAAGACAGCTACTGGTGGTTATCGTGATATCGCTCATCCAATTAATCCAGAAGTTAGATCAATGTTTGAAGAAGCTATTATTGAAGCTTATCAAAATGCAGATGATCCTACAGAAGATGAAGAATAGATGCTTAGCATCTTTTTTTGTTCTAATTTTTTGTTTATTACATATAATTTAGCAGGAGGCTTATTATGGATAAACAAGATAATATTAGTAATTATAATCATGGAATTAGTTTGCTAGAAAGAAAGAATTTAGTTATTACAGGAGTTAAAAAGATAGAAAACTTTGACAGTGAGCAATTCTTATTAGAAACAATTATGGGATTTATTTTAATAAAGGGAGAAGGCTTAGAGTTAGTTAAACTTGATACACTGCAAGGAAATGTCTCAATAAAAGGTACAATTAATATGATAAGTTATGCAGAAGAAGCAAAGAAAGATAAAGAGAATAGTATCTTTAATAGGCTATTTAAATAATGAATTTAAAAATACAAGTTCTTTCTTTAGTTTTTTCCTTTTTTTATGGGATTGTTTTTTCTTTGCTTGTGAATGTTAATTATAGATTTTTATTTGCTAAAAAAAAGATAATTAAAATTATTTTTACTTTTATATTTGTTATTGATATGGCTTTAATTTATTTTTTAATACTGAAATTTTTAAATGATGGAATCATTCATATTTATTTTCTTTTTATGATATTATTAGGTTTTTATATAACATTTCCTGTTGGAAGTAAATTTCGGAAATGGAGGTTGTTTAAAAGAAGAAAGTAATAATACTTACTGTTTTCATTTGAGATGTGTTCTATAAATTATAAAATAATTTTGGTAATATAGTGTAAACTTTTAGTAAAGTTACAAAATTCGATTGAATATATATAGACTTCGTTTTATAATTTATAGTGTAATGGTAGGTGAAGATAATGGCTAAGAAGAAAAGTAAAAAAAAGGCAAAGAGAATGTTTTTTTTGGGACTTAGCTCTATGGCTGTTATTGTATTCACTACATTTACTATAGGTAAGTATTGGGTTGAAATATATGATAAGTATAAGGAAAAGAGGACTTTGGAAAAACAATATATCTCTTTAAAAGAGAAAGAGGCTCGGTTAAAAGTCGATGCGGATAAATTACAGGATCCTGATTATATTGCTAGATATGCAAGGGAGAAGTATTTATATTCTAAGGATGGAGAATTTATTTTAAAAATACCAGAGGAATAATATCCTCTTTTTTCGTTTTATGGTATAATACTTTGTAGATGTTTTAGGAGGGAATATGGGTAATATTAATATAGAAGAATCTTTTAAGTTTAATAATAATGATGTTATTGTAGTTGGGTGTTCTTCTGGGCCTGATTCTATGGCGTTGATTGATATGCTTTTAAAGATTCGTAATAAATATAATCTTTCTTTAGTTGTTGCACATGTTAATCATAATTTGAGAAAAGAAAGTCTAGAGGAAGAAGAATATCTTAAAGATTATTGTGACGTGCATGATTTAATGTTTGAGGCCATGACGATTAATGAATATGGTGATGATAATTTTCATAATGAAGCCAGGAATATAAGATACAATTTCTTTGAAGAAGTTGTGTTAAAATATAATGCAAATTATTTAATGACTGCTCATCATGGAGATGATTTGATAGAGACTATTTTAATGCGAATTAGTAGAGGGTCTAATTTAAATGGGTATAGTGGATTTAAAAAAATAGTTCATATGGATGGGTACGATATTGTAAGACCACTATTAAATTATACTAAATTACAATTAGAAGAATATGATTTAGAGAATGGTGTTAAATATTATGTTGATAGTTCGAATGAAAAAGATAAATATACAAGAAATAGATATCGTAAGTATATTTTGCCTTTTTTAAAGGAAGAGGATCCTAATATTCATTCGAAATTTTTGAAGTTTAGTCATGTTATTAGTGATGCAGATCATTTTATTGAAAAAGAGCGCAATAAGGCACTTGATGAAGTGTTAGAGGGAGATAGTATTCATATCAAAAAATTCAAAAATATTGATCCGTTTTTACAAAAAGAAGTTTTATACTATTTAATGAGTGAATTTTATCAGGATGATTTAATTTTAATTAATGATAAACATATTGAACTTTTACTTAATTTAATATATAGTAATAGGGCAAATACTTTTATTAATCTTCCTAATGAAGTAGTTGCGAGAAAAAGTTATGATATGGTAGAATTAAAGCGGATTACAGATGAGATTACTAGTTATGAGATAGAATTTAATGGCTATGTAGAGCTTCCTAATAATAAGGTTATAGAACAAATAGAAGATACATCTTTAAATAGTAATAATATTTGTAGACTTAATAGTAGTGAAGTTACATTACCTCTTATTGTTAGAACTAGGAAGTTTGGAGATAAGATTATGGTTAAAGGATTGAATGGTTCTAAAAAGGTCAAAGATATCTTTATCGATAAAAAAGTTAAATTAGATGATAGGGATGTATGGCCTGTGGTTGTTGATTCTAAAGGGGTAGTTGTTTGGCTTCCAGGATTAAAAAAATCTAAATATGATAAGAAAAAGACAGAATCTTATGATATAATATTAAGATGTAGTTAAGGAGGAAAAGTATGAATAAAAAAATGAATAGTAAAACTGTAAAAAAAGGTTTGTTACCATATTTATTTTTAGCACTTGTTATGCTTGGTATTTTTTATGTAGCTAGTGTTATGAATAATGATGTTAAGGTTTTAACTTATAATGAATTTGTTGATAGTTTAAATGGGGGTAAAGTTACAGAACTAGAAGTTACAACACGTGGCTCTGCTTATACTTATGAAGTTCGTGGTAAATTAGAGGGGTATAAGGATAATCAATCTTTCTTTGCTAAGCTTCCACTTTCAGAAGAAGTTATGAAACAAATCGTTACTGCAAGTGAGGCACAGGAATTTAAATTTACAGCTAAGGCTGATCCTGATTCTTCATCTTTCTTATTGATTGTTGTTAATGTTCTTCCATTTGTATTGCTAATAGGATTTGCTTTCTTCTTCTTTAGTCGCCAAATGGCTGGAAATAAAAGTTCTATGGACTTTGGAAAGAGTAAGGCTAAATTAAATAGTGATAAGAATCAAGTTACTTTTAAAGATGTTGCTGGTCTTAAGGAAGAGAAAGAAGAAGTTGCAGAATTAATTGATTTTTTGAAAAATCCTAAGAAGTTCCAAAAACTTGGAGCTAGAATTCCTAAAGGAGTGTTATTGTTTGGTCCTCCAGGAACAGGTAAAACATTACTTGCTAAGGCTGTTGCAGGAGAAGCTAATGTTCCATTCTATTTTATTAGTGGATCAGATTTCGTTGAATTATTTGTAGGTGTTGGTGCTAGTCGTGTTAGAGATATGTTCCAACAAGCAAAAAGAAATGCACCTTGTCTAATTTTTATCGATGAGATTGATGCAGTTGGACGTCAAAGGGGTACTGGTTTAGGTGGAGGTCATGATGAACGTGAGCAAACGCTTAACCAATTACTTACTGAAATGGATGGATTTGGAGCAAATGAGGGAATTATAATTATAGCGGCAACTAATAGACCTGATGTACTTGATCCTGCTCTTCTTCGTCCAGGAAGATTTGATAGACAAGTTACGGTTAACTTACCTGATGTTAAGGGACGTGAAGAAATACTTGGTGTTCATGCTAGAAATAAGAAACTTGCTGATGGAATAACTCTTAATAACTTAGCTAAGAGAACTCCAGGATTTAGTGGTGCTGATCTTGAGAATTTACTTAATGAGGCTGCTCTTTTAGCAGTAAGACGTAATAAGAATGAAATTACAATGAGTGAAGTAGATGAGGCTACTGACCGTGTCCTTATGGGGCCTGCTAAAACATCTCATAAATATAGTGAAAACGATCGTAAGTTAGTAGCCTATCATGAAGCGGGACATGCTGTTATAGGATTAAAACTTGATAATGCTAATGATGTTCAAAAAGTTACAATTATACCACGTGGTTCTGCAGGTGGATATAATATGATGGTTCCAAGTGAAGAAAAGCTTTGCTCTACTAAAACTGATTTATTAGAAGAAATTACTGGTTTACTTGGTGGTAGAACTGCAGAGGAGATTACTTTTGGAGAAATTACTACTGGTGCTCACAATGACTTTGAAAAGGCTACAAAGATTGCACGTGCTATGGTAACAGAATATGGTATGAGTGATTTAGGTCCTTTGCAGTTTGAGCAGCAAGAAGGAAGTGTGTTCTTAGGACGTGACTATAATAAGAGTCAGCATTTTTCTAATGAAGTTGCAAATGAAATCGATATGGAAATGAGAAAAATAATTAATGATTGTCATGCAAAGGCAACAGAGATTATTAAGAAAAATAAAGATTTATTAAAGCTTATAGCTGAAGCGCTACTTGAATATGAGACATTAACTAAAGAACAAATTGATTATTTAGTTAAAAATGGTAAGATGCCTGAAGAGAATGATGATGATAATTTGGAATCTATGTCAGTTACTAAATTAAGAGAACTTGCTAAAGAAAAAGGTATTAAAAATTATTCAAAAATGAATAAAGCTGAACTTTTAAAGGAATTAGACAAATAAATAGTTTAATTCTTTTTTTGTTCTTCTTGTAAAGAATTATGTTTTATAGTATACTATGTATGCTTTTAGTGGTGGTGTTATGGACAGAGAAGATATCAAGTATTATGAAAAGTTATATTTAAATGTAATTAATAAGGAAAACAGTTTAGATTATATAGAACTTTTGAATTTATATAAGTTTTATTTATGTTGTTTTATTGATGAAAGTGAGTCTTTTTATATGGATGCTGATTTTCTTCATTATGTAGTTAATGGTTTTACTTATTATCATAATATGATTTTTGTTGACGAGAAGATATTAGATTCTGATTCTAGTAGGGAATATTTTTGTGTTGAACATTATGAAAAATTGTATAATGAAGGAAGAGATAGGGAATGGACAACATATGATTTAATATCTGCCGCAACTTATTTGGTTAATTCTAAGCTGCTTAAAGAGGAATTGGCTGAATCTGAAATTGAAACTGTTAAACAATTGATTGATAATAATGAAAAGGTTAATAAAGTAATGAGAAAAAGATTTGATAGTACTAGTTAATAGATTTGGGTGTGATTTTATGGAATGGAATATTGGAAATGTAAAAATTAAAAATCAGGTTGTGCTTGCACCTATGGCGGGGATATGCAACTCTTCTTTTAGACGTATCTGTAAAGAAATGGGATGCGGTCTTGTGTATGCAGAGATGGTTAGTGACAAGGCTATAACTTTTAATAATCAAAAAACGATTGATATGCTTTATATGACAGAAGAAGAAAGACCTATTGTTCAACAGATATTTGGTAGTGATAAAGAGTCTTTTGTTACTGCGGCTAAATATATATATGAAAATATGAAACCTGATATTATTGATATTAATATGGGGTGTCCTGTTCCTAAAGTTGCGGTTCGAGCTCAGGCAGGATCAGCTTTATTAAAAAATCCTGATAAAATTTATGAGATTGTAAAATCTGTTGTTGAATCGGTTCCTATACCTGTTACTGTTAAAATTAGGAGTGGTTGGGATAGTAATAGTATTAATGCAGTAGAGGTTGCCAGAATTATAGAAAAGGCTGGAGCCAGCGCTATATGTGTACATCCTAGAACTCGTAAGCAGGGCTATAGTGGTAAATCAGATTGGTCTATAATAAAAGAGGTTAAAGAAAATGTTCATATTCCTGTTATTGGTAATGGAGACATAAAGGTCCCTGAGGATGCTAAGAGAATGTTAGATGAGACGGGGTGTGATGCTGTTATGATTGGCCGTGGTGTTTTAGGAAACCCTTGGCTTATAAAAAATACAATTGATTATTTAGAGGGTAAAGATTATAATAGTTGTGTTTCTATAGCCTGTAAATATGATATGATTTTAAAACATTTAAACTATTTAAAAGAAATAAAAAGTGAGAAAGTAGCGTCTTTGGAAATTAGAAATCATATTGGTTGGTATTTAAAAGGTGTTAAGAATGGTACTTTTATAAAAAATAAAATCTATCAAACTACTAATATTCATGATATAATTTGTTTGTTGAAGGAATTTAAGGAGGAGATAACCAGTGACAAAGAAAGTTAAGGAAAAAGAAAATGCTTTGTTTTTACAAAGATTAGTGGCTTATATAATAGATGCTATAATTATATCTATTGTTGCATCGCTTATATCATTTCCATTCTATGATAATGATAGTGCCCAAAAATTAAGTGCTAGTAGTAGCGAGATTGTTTCTAAGTATATGAATCAGGAAATTGATATTCAGACATATATGAGTGAAAGTATGGATATTAGTTATGAGATGGCTAGAAAAAATGGTGTTGTATCACTTATAACTGTATTTTTAGGTGTTTTATATTTTGTTTGTTATCAATTTTATAATAAAGGACAAACTATTGGAAAAAAATTAATGCATATTCAAATTGTAAAGGATGATGATAGTGAACTTACAATTAATAATTTAATTTTTAGATCATTAATTATTAATTCTATTTTTGCAGATATGCTTGTACTGGGATTTGTTATTTTTGCAAGTAAAAGTGTATATTTTTATGGAGTTGGGACTATAGAGGTGATACAGTATATAGTTGTTTTGGTTTCAGCTTTTATGGTAATGTTTAGTAAAAGTAGTCGAGGGTTACATGATTTAGTTGCTCATACTAAAGTAGTTAGAGATAATAGTGTAAAGGAGTTAGAAGTATGCGAGAATTAAGTGAACAAGAATTAGTAAGAAGAGAAAAATTAAAGAATATAGAGATGCCTTATCCTGAAAGATATGAGGTTAATTATGAGATTTGTGATGCAGCAAAATTAGAAGATGGAGTTTGTGGAGTAAGAGTAGCTGGAAGAATTGTTTTAATGCGTAAAATGGGTAAAATGAGTTTTTTAACTATTGGCGATATAAAGGGTAGAATTCAAATTTCAGTAAAACTTGATATGATTGGTGAGGATGCTTATAAAGACTTTAAAGCTAATTATGATTTAGGAGACTTTATTGGTGTAGAAGGTGAAATATTTACTACGCATACTGGAGAAAAAACAGTTAGAGCTAGTAGTATAACTTTTTTAGGAAAAGCATTAAAGCCATTACCTGAAAAATTTCATGGTGTTGAAGATATTGAGACAATTTATCGTGAACGATATCTTGATTTAATTATGAATGATGATGCAAAAAAGAAATTCTTATTTAGAAGTAGATTCATTCGTGAGATTAGAAATTATTTGGATGAGGCTGGTTATACTGAAATAGAAACACCTATTTTAAATAATAAAGCGAGTGGAGCAACAGCTAAACCATTTACTACTCATCATAATGCACTTGATATTGATTTGTATTTAAGAATTGCTCCTGAAACTTATTTAAAAAGAGCAATTGTAGGTGGCTTTACTAAAGTATTTGAAATAGCAAGATGTTTTAGAAATGAAGGAATTGATGCTACTCACTTGCAAGATTTTACTATGATCGAGGGTTATTGTGCTTATTATAATTATAAGGATAATATGAAATTTTTACGTGAAATGTTACAAAGTATTATTATGAAATTATTTGGTACTTTAACTATTACTGTAGGAGATAAGGAAGTTGATTTAAGTGGTGAATGGGAAGCTGTTAGTTTTAGAGATTTAATTTTACGTTATAGTGATATTGATATTAATATTTATAATACGAAAGAGAAACTATTAGAAAAAATAAGGGAAGATAAGATCGAGATAGATAGTGAAACTCCACTTGAAAACTTAGGTTATGGTAACTTAGTTGATCAGTTATATAAGAAGGTTGCAAGGGTTCATATTATTAATCCAATTTTCTTAACTGAACATCCGATTAGTTTAAGTCCACTTGCGCGTGCAAATGATGATAATCCAGAGATTACTGATCGTTTCCAATTAGTCATTAATGGGGCAGAAATTATTAATGCCTATTCAGAACTTGTTGATCCACAAGAGCAAGAAAAAAGACTTTTAGAACAAGCACAACTTAAATCAGAAGGTGATGAAGAGGCGATGCCTATGGATAGTGATTATATATCTGCTATGGAATGTGGTATGCCTCCTATTAGTGGATGGGGAATGGGAATTGATCGTGTTGTTCAATTGCTTACTAATTCAGATAATATAAAAGATGTTATTTTATTCCCATTAATGCGTCCAGCAAATATGGTTTCAAAAGACTCAGAGTAGGGTCTTTTTTCTTTATAATTTCACTAAAATTTCAGAAAAAACGATTGGAAATACTTGTAAAATGGATTGTATGTAGTATAATTATAGTGGGAGGTTAATTATGAAAAAACATAATACATTCAAAGTCGTTCTAATTACAATTTTAGTATTCATGTTACTTACTTGGATTTTACCAGCTGCATATTATTCAAGTGGTTACGTTGATCAAGGACGCGTTCAAATGGGGTTATTTGATTTGTTTAATTATCCAATAACTGCTATTTCATATTTTGGTTATATAGCGTTATATGTTTTAGTAGTAGGTGGATTATATGGTGTATTAAATAAAATTGATGCATATCGTGTTTTATTAGACAAATTAGTAGCTAAAAGTAAAGGAAAGGAAAAAGTTTGGTTATCAGTAATAATGGTATTACTAGCTGTTCTAACATCTGTTTGTGGATTACAGTTAGGATTAGTTATTTTCTTCCCAATGTTAATATCAATTATCTTATTAATGGGATATGATAAGGTAACTTCTGCTTTAGCAGTTGTTGGTTCTACAATGATTGGTATTGCTGGAACAACATTTGGTTATGGAAATACTAATATTATTATGTCAGTGTTATCTATTAAGATTACTTCTGAGATGATTTCTAAGGTTATCATTTTAGTTATTGGTCTAGCTTTATTAATTTTTAATACTTTAATGTATATTAAAAAAGCTAAGGTGGTTGAGTCTAAGGCTAAAAAGGCTTCAACTAAGGCTGTAAAAACTACAAAGACAACGAAGTCTACAAAAACAACTGCTAAAACTAAATCTTCTAAAACTACAAAAGCAGCATCTAAAGAAGAGGAAGTAATTGTTGTTAAAGAAGAAAAGGCAACTGATACTGATAAATATGTACCAGCTAAGGTTTCTTCTAGAAAGAAAGTAACTGTTTGGCCTTTAGTTGTAATGTTAAGTTTAGTATTTATTATTTTAATACTTGCATTTATTTCTTGGGCAGGAGCATTTAGTAATACTGCTTTTGAAAAAGCTACAGAGGCTGTTACTGGATTTAAGGTTTTTGGATTTACTTTATTTGGTAAATTATTAGGAACAGTGAATGCGTTTGGCGCTTGGACTGTATCTGATATGATTACAGTGATGATGTTAGCTATATTGCTATTAGCATTAATTTATAAGGTTAAATTTGATGATGTTATTGATGGTTTCGTTAGTGGAGTTAAACGTGCTTTAGCACCAGCATTAATGATCATATTAATTTATACTTGCTTAGTAATTGTTACTTATCATCCATTCCAATTAGTAATTTATAAGGCTATTTTAGGAATTACTAAAGGTTTCAATGTACTTACTGGTAGTATTGTTGCTATACTTGCAAGTTTATTTAATGCAGATCCTGCATATGCTTTCCAAAGTGTACTTCCATATTTAACAAGCGTTGTTACAAGTACTGATAATTATCCATTAGTTGGACTTGTATTCCAATCTATTTATGGTTTAACTATGTTAGTTGCACCTACAAGTGTTATTTTAATGGGAGTATTATCATACTTAGAAATTCCATATTCTAAATGGTTCAAAACAATTTGGAAATTATTAGTTGAATTTTTAATCATATTACTTGTAATATTCGCAATAATTGTATTAATTTAATGATTAGGGGCTTCGGCTTCTTTTTTTTGACATTTTCTATTGCATTTTTTGTCTTTTTTTTTGGAACATATTTTGTTGCAGTGAAACATAAAATAACCTTAGAATTATTATAGGGAGATGATTATTTTATGTTTTCAAAATTTAATGAAGAAACACAAAAAGTATTATTAATGGCAAAAAAAGAAATGTTAGATTTAAAACATCCTTATGTGGGTAGTGAACATTTATTATTATCTATTTTACATAATTCTAATTCTGATATTACAATATTTTTGAATAATTGTGGAGTTACTTATGATAAATATAAAGATGAAATTATTAAAATTATTGGTGTTGGTAATAGTGTGAATAATTGGTTTTTGTATACACCTTTATTAAAGAGAGTTATCGAAAATGCTATTTTGGATAGTAAAGAAGATAATGTTCCTGTTACAGTTGAAAAATTATTCTTGTCATTACTTGAAGAGGGTGATGGCGTTGCGAATAGGATTTTGATGGGAATGAATATAGATATCGATGCTTTATATGATAATTTTTCAAGTAAGTTTGTATATAAAAATAGAGGGCATAGAAGTAAGTTGTTGGTTGAGGAGTATGCAGTTGATTTTAATAGAAGGGCTAAAGATGAAGATATTGATCCAGTGATTGGTAGGGATGATAAAATTAATCGGATGATAGAAATTTTACTTAGAAGAACTAAGAATAATCCTTTATTGATTGGAGATGCTGGTGTTGGAAAAACTGCTTTAGTTGAAGAACTTGCAAGAAGGATAGAAAAGGGATTAGTTCCTAGCAGTTTAAAAAACAAAAGAATTTTAAGTGTATCTATGGCCTCTTTAGTTGCTGGTACTAAATATAGGGGAGAATTTGAGGAAAGAATAAATAAGATGATTGAAGAAGTTGAAAATTCTAAAGATATTATTTTATTTGTTGATGAGATTCATACGATTGTAGGGGCAGGAGGTGCTGAAGGGGCAATTGATGCTTCTAATATATTAAAACCATATCTTGCTCGCGGAAAGATAAAACTTATAGGGGCTACAACTAAGACTGAATATGCAAAATATTTAGAAAATGACAAGGCTCTTGATCGGCGCTTTCAAAAAGTATATATCGAGGAATCTACGAAAGATGAAACAGTAAATATTTTATTGAATTTAAAGGGGATTTATGAAAATTATCATGGAATAGAGATTGATGATGATATCATTAAAGCCATTGTTGATTTATCCGATAGATATGTTAATATTGGTAGACAGCCTGATAAATCTATTGATATTTTAGATGAGGCATGTACTAAGACTTTGATGTTAGATAGTGACTTAGATAAGAAAATTAAAGCTATTACTTTAGAATTAACTAATATAATAGAAAAAAAGAATATGGCTATAGTTGATCATAATTTTAAAGTAGCTTCAGATTTAAAAAACGAGGAACTATTTTTGGAATCTAAACTTAATAGATTGGAACTTAAGAATAGTAATAATAACATTAAGAAAAAGATTACCTTAGATACCTTATATGAAGTTATTTATAATAAGACTAAGATCCCTGTTAAAAGTATTATTGAAATGGATATAAAAAAGATAAGAAGGAGTTTGGAAAGTGTTGTTATAGGACAAAGTAACGCAATAAAGAAGATTACTGATATTTGTGTTAATAAACATAAAATTAGGAGGAGTAATCCATATTCATTTTTATTCGTTGGAAAAAGTGGGATGGGGAAAACATTTTTAGTAAAAGAGTATGCTAAACTTTTATATTCTAAAGAGGCTTTTATTCGATTAGATATGAGTGAATACAGAGATAGTAGTTCTATTACTAGAATAGTAGGTTCAAATCCTGGTTATGTGGGATATGATGACAAGAATACTGTTCTAGATAGAGTAAAAGCTAATCCATATTCAATAATTTTACTTGATGAAATAGAAAAGGCTCATAGTTCAGTTCTAAAGCTTTTCTTACAAGTATTAGATGATGGATATATGACTAATTCTAGTGGGGAGAAAGTTAGTTTTTCTAATACAACTTTATTTATGACATCAAATTTAGGATGTGATAAAAATTCAATTGGATTTGTTGATAAAAAGTATGATTTGGTGTATGAAAAAATTAAAAACTTTTTGGGTGTGGAATTAGTTAATAGAATTGATAACCTTATTTTATTTGAAGACATTAGTGATAAAGATATAGATAAAATAATTAGGAAAAAATTGAAGGCTTTTGTTTGTGAACATAATTTAGGAGAAATTGATTATTCTAAATACGTAAAAGAAATAAAGAATGAGTGTAAATATAAGGAATTTGGTGCTAGACAGGTGGACAAGATTATTAATAGAAAGTTAAAAGATATGATTCCTGCTTAATGTGGGGTGTCTTTTTCTTTTTGTTTTAATATGTTATAATAGCGGCAGGTGATGAAAATGAACTTATATAATACATTAACTAAAAAAGTAGAAGAATTTATTCCTAATGAATCAGGAATAGTAAAGATGTATACTTGTGGCCCTACCGTTTATAATTATGCTCATATTGGTAATTTAAGAACTTATATCTTTGAAGATGTTTTACAAAAGGGGCTTGAGTATCTAGGGTATGACGTTAAAAGGGTTATGAATATAACAGATGTTGGGCATCTTACTAGTGATGCTGATACTGGTGAAGATAAGATGTCTAAGGGCGCAAAAAGAGAAGGGAAAACAGTTTATGAAATAGCTGATTTTTATACTAGGGCATTTCTAAATGATATGGATGAATTAAATATAAAAAGACCTTCTACTATAGAAAAAGCGAGTGATCATATTGATACATATATTAAGATGATTGAGAAAATGTTGGATGATGGGTACGCTTATGTTTCTAATGGGAATGTTTATTTTGATATTAGTAAGGCGTGGGACTATTATAAACTCTCTGGAAAGAATCCTGAGGATTTAATGATTGGAGTTAGAGACACCGTAGAAGAGGATTCATCAAAAAAAAATCCGGCTGACTTTGTTTTATGGTTTACTTTATCTAAATTTGAAAATCAAGTAATGAAGTGGGATTCTCCATGGGGGGTAGGATATCCTGGATGGCATATAGAGTGTTCTGGAATTGCTTCTTTAACATTAGGGGACAAAATTGATATTCATTGTGGGGGAGTTGATAATATTTTTCCACATCATACTAATGAAATTGCTCAAAGTGAGGCGTATTTTGGACATAAATGGTGTAATTATTGGTGTCATGGTGCTCATTTAAATGATAAGAGCGGGAAAATGAGTAAATCTAAAGGGGAGTTTTTGACTTTATCTCTATTAAAAGATAAAGGGTATAGTCCACTTGATTATCGTTATTTTTGTTTAGGTAGTCACTATCGTAATTCTTTGGTATTTAGTTATGATTCATTAGATATTGCCAAGAATTCTTTAAACAAACTTAGAAATAGGGTGTCTAAATTAGAAAAAGATGGCGATATTGATAATGATAAACTTTCTTCTTACGTGGAGAAATTTAAGAATGCATTTAGTAATGATATTAATACTTCTATGATGCTTACTGTTTTGTATGATGTTTTAAAGGATGAGGCGATGAATGAAGCAACTAAATATAAATTGGTTGAAGAATTTGATGGGGTATTATCACTTAATTTAACTAATGTGGAAGCGACTGTTGTATCAGAAGAATTAGAAAGAGAAATACTTTCAAAAATAGAGGAAAGAAAAGAAGCAAAGAGAGATAAAAATTTTGAACTAGCAGATCAGATTCGTGATGAATTATTATCTAAGGGTGTTAGACTTATAGATAGTCGTGAGGGAACAAGTTATGAATTGATTTGATATTTAGGAAAAGATTAAATTCTTTTCTTTTTATGTGGTATAATTGTAGTGGTGATTTTATGAAGACGTGTGAAGTTAATGTATTAGTACTTGCTTATTTAGGAGATACAATATATGAAAATTATGTTAGGAGATATTTGATTCATTCTGGTATAGGTAATGTTAATGATTTACAGAAAGAAGCAGTTAAATATGTTAGTGCTAAAAGTCAAGCAGCATTCTTAAAAAGAATGATAGATGATAACTTTTTAACCGATGATGAAGTGGCTATTGTGAAGAGGGCTAGAAATTATAAGACTACATCACATCCTAAAAATTGTGATATTGTGACTTATAAATATGCAACTGGTTTAGAGGCTTTAATTGGTTATTTAGATCTTGAGGCTCAAGGAAAAAGGGTAGATGAAATTATGGAAAAGATTTTATTAGGAGATGGTAAGAATGTCTAAGTTAAATTATAGTTATGTTATGGGTATGACTGATAATATTTATAGTTTAGAGGATAGTGGGTTTAATATTGAAAAAATAAATACTGATTATATGATAACTTTTTCTAATGATAAATCTAAATTATGGGAAGAATTTATTGAGAAAAATCTTAAAGAGGGCTTTTGGAATGAGTATATTGGTGAGAATATTGTTTTTATTTTTAGATTTTCAAACGGTCAGATAAAAAAATATGTTTTAGATGAGAATAATGAATTTGAAATACTTGCATTATGTAATGAATTTGCTGAGGCATCTTTTCAATCAATTAAAGAGATGCTTCTGGGTAATTCATTTTATAGAGATATGTTATAGGAGGTTAATATGATAGTATATGGAAGAAATGTCGCGAAAGAAATTTTAAAAAATCCTAAAAAGATTCAAAATATAATTTTACAGGATGGTTTTGATGATAAAAATATTATTTCGCTTATTGAAAAGAATAATTGTAAGGTTAGTTACAAATCAAAACGTGAAATTGACCGTTTGGCAGAGGGAGTTCATCAAGGTATAATCTTAACTATTAGGGATTACCAATATTATGATTTGAAGGAAATCATTAATTCTAATAGTTCATTTGTTGTTATTTTAGATCATTTGGAAGATCCTCATAATTTTGGAGCTATTATTAGAACTTGTGAGGCAGCAGGAGTTGATGCTATTATTATTCCTAAGGATAGGCAAGTTCAAATAAATGGTACAGTTATGAAAACTAGTGTTGGTACAGTTGATAATATGAAAATTGTTCAGGTTACAAATCTCTCTAGCGCAATAGAGAAACTCCAAGATAGTGGTTTTTGGATTGTTGGTACTGCCCTTGAAGATAGTACCGATTATCGTGAGATTGATTATACTGGAAAAATTGGACTTGTTATTGGAAATGAAGGCAGTGGTATGTCAAGATTAGTTAAGGAAAAATGCGATTTTATTGCTAAAATACCAATGTATGGTACAACAAATAGTCTAAATGCATCAGTTGCAAGTGGAATTATGATATATGAGGTGGTCCGTAATAGAAAGTAGAGGAATATTATGGATTATAAAAAAATTAATGATTATGAAGTCTTATATATGATAAAGGAAAAGGATGATTATGCTCAGGATATTATGTTTAGTAAATATGAGCCAATTATTAAAACTATGGCATCAAAGTATTCAAACTTTGCTAAAAGTAAGGGTGCAGACTATGAAGATTTAGTTCAAGAAGGCTATATTGGATTAAGTAATGCGATTGATAGTTATAAAGATAATTGTGATACCTTATTTTATTCTTATGCAAAGTTATGTATAGAAAGGCAAATGGGTATTTATTGTAGAAATCTTTCTAGCCAAAAGCACGAAATTCTTAACAATGCTTGTTTTGATGATGCAGTATATTTTAATCAGGTTAGTGCTCATCAATTTACAAATCCAGAGCAATTTAATTTATATAAACTTGAAGATGAAAAGTTTATAAGATATAAAAATTATTTTGATATGAAGGATAGTTGTATTTTTGAACTTAGGTACAATGGTTTTTCTTATAAGGAAATTGGAAGACTTTTAGATTTATCAGTTAGTACTATAGATAGTAGACTTTGTATGATAAGAAAAACTTTACATAGACTAAATAAAAGTTATAGTTAAAGTTTGTTTTTTTTTAAATTATGGTTTAAAATGAAAATAGGTGAATAGAATATGGCCGATGTCATTGATTTTCAAAGTCGAAAAAAGGAAATGCAGATCAAAGATAAAAATGATCACATAAAATTAAGTGAATGGCTTAATGTTTTTCATGATGATGAGGAGTTGAGAACTGTTTTTATCAACATGGATTTGGCAATGAAATATATTCACAATAAAGGGTATTGTATAAAAAGTTTTGATCCAAAAGATATAGAAATACTTAACAATTCATTAAAGCAAATAAAATATAATACGGTACTTGAAATGCCTAATAATATATATGATCAAAAGGAACTTGTTAAGGAAGATATTTATTGTTTAGTATTTTTACAAATAGGTATTTACACAAAATGTTTAGTTTATTTAAAACCTAAATTTCTAAAAGAGAATTTTAATAGTTTTGCGACATTTCTTCCAGAAGGAGATGTTCCTTATTATAGGGGGATAATTGAAAGGGGTGCCTCTGTTTATTTTAGTGAATATGTAGTCGAAAAGAAGAAACGAGATTTACAAGCGCTAGAAAATGAGGTTGGTGGTGTTAGTACTAATACTAATATTAATTTTAAATCTAACGAAAGAGGAAAGAGCTTAGTTAAAAGTAATGGCAGAGGTTTTGGAGATTATGGCTTGCTAGATGAAAATAGTCAAATAAATGATTCTATTTATTCTCAATTAAACCGTAAGGAAGCAGCATTTGTTCACTTTATTTTATTGCCAATGTTATTATTTGTTTTAGGTTTAGTAGCTATAATTATAGTGTATATGTTTAGTTTTTTATAAATTATTGACATTTTCTTATGTTTATGTTATTTTAGTTGTAAACACGAGGAAGTGTTTTTATTTTTATAAAAAATAGGAATGGTGAAATATGGCTGAGATAAGAAAAAGAGAGAAAAGAGAAGAATATAAAATTGAAAAAGATGTAAAGAAAAAAAATACTAAAAGAGAAGTAAAAGTAGATACTAAAAAGGGAGATAGTAAACAAAAAAAGACTAATGTTTCTAAAGAGAAAAAAAGTTTATGGACTAAGTTTAGAATATTCTGTCATGGTGTTAAAAGTGAGACTTTAAGAGTGCACTGGCCTAGTAAGAAAGATATGGTAAAATATTCTGTTGCGACAGTTGTATTTATCGTTTTTTGTTCGTTATTCTTTTATTTAATAGATGTTATTTTTGCTTTAGTTCAATCATTATTTAATTAGGAGGAGTTTAGTAATATGGAAAAACAATGGTATGTAGTTAATACTTATTCTGGACATGAAAATAAGGTTAAAGAAAAATTAGAGATGAGAGCAGAATCTATGGATATGCAAGATTATATCTTTAGAGTTGTAATTCCAGAAGAGAAGGTCGTAGAGATAAAAGATGGAGTAACGAAGGAAAAAACTAAAAAGATGTTTCCAGGGTATATAATAGTTGAGATGATTATGACTGATGAAGCTTGGTATATTGTGCGTAATACTCCTGGTGTTACTGGATTTATTGGATCAAGTGGAAAGGGTGCTAAGCCTACTCCATTACAACCAGATGAGGTTGATAAAATACTTGGTAATATGGGTATTAGTAGAATGGATGTTGAAGCTGATTTAGAAGTTGGTACAAAGGTAAAAATTATTGCTGGTCCATTCAATGGAATGTTTGGTAAAATTGATAGTGTTGATTTATCAAATCAAAAGGTTATGCTAAATGTTGACTTATTTGGACAAGAAACTTCTGTTGAAGTTGAACTAAATCAGATACAAAAAGCATAAAATAGTTGCAAAAGTGTAAAGTTTATGTTATTATTTAAGGGCTATATTTAATTAATATAGATTTAGTGGGAAGCATGGTTTGCATTTATGAAAGCGGGAATCAAGCTATTTGGACCACTCGCGAAAACTAAAATTATAGGAGGTGTTTTTCGTGGCAAAGGAAGCAGTTAAAAAAATAAAATTACAAATTCCAGCAGGAAAAGCTACACCAGCTCCACCAGTTGGTACAGTACTTGGGCCTGCAGGTATTAATTTACAAGATTTTTGTACAAAATATAATGATGCTACTAGAGATAAGATGGGAGATATCTTACCAGTAGAGATATCAGTATATGATGATAGAAGTTTTGATTTTATAATTAAAACTCCACCTACAAGTTTCTTGCTTAAGAAATATGCAAAAATCAATAAAGGTGCAGTTAAGGGTGCTAACGAAACAGTTGCTACATTAACTGAAGATCAATTAAAAGAAATTGCTGAAGTTAAATTACCAGATTTGAATGCATATGATGTGGAATCAGCTATGAAAGTAGTAGCTGGAACTGCTAAAAATATGGGAATTTCAATTCCTGGTTATACTGATACAGAAGAATAAGAGTTTATAATCATATAGGTTTTACCTATGTGGAAGGAATAATCCGCTATATACCACATAAGGAGGAAAGAAAGATGAAAAGAAGTAAGAAATATACTGAGGCTATGTCTAAAGTAGAAAAGAATAAATTATATTCTAAAGAAGAAGCTGTTAAGTTAGTTAAAGAAACTTCTACTAGTTCTTTTGATGCTACAGTTGAAGTAGCAATGAGATTGAATATTGATACTAAAAAGGCTGATCAACAATTAAGAGGTGCTATCGTACTTCCAAAAGGAACTGGTAAGACTAATAGAGTATTAGTAATTGCAAAGGGAGAAAAAGCTACACAAGCAAAAGAGGCAGGAGCTGATTTTGTAGGTGATGTTGATATGTTAGAGAAAATCGAAAAGGAAAACTGGTTTGATTTTGATACTATGATTGCCACTCCTGATATGATGCCACTTCTTGGTAAATTAGGTAGAGTTTTAGGACCTAAAGGATTAATGCCAAATCCTAAGACTGGAACTGTTACTATGGATGTTGCAAAGGCAGTTAATGAAGTTAAAGCTGGACGTGTTGAATATAGAGCTGATAGTTTTGGAAATGTTCATGGAGTTATTGGTAAAGTATCATTCTCTGATGAAGATTTAATTGAAAACTTAAATGCATTTGTTTCGACTATCTTAAGAGTTAAACCTGCAACAGTTAAGGGTGAATATATTAAGAATATATCTATAGCTTCTACTATGGGTCCTGGAATTAAAGTAGAAAATAATTTTGACAAATAGAAAGTTATAGTATATAATAAAGACAATTTGTTGGTGCCATAGACAGTAGGTATACAAATAAATCCTACCGAGGACTTTAGAGAGACTTCAAAAAGTTCTTGTGCTGTCTTAGTATAAGAACTTTTTTATGGCATCCCTAGAGAAATTAAGGAGGTGAATGTATGGCAAGTGAAGCAATCTTAAAAGAGAAGCAAGCAGTAATTGATGAAATTAAGGATCGTGT
This sequence comes from uncultured Mycoplasmatota bacterium, assembly GCA_948465965.1. Classification (GTDB taxonomy): domain Bacteria; phylum Bacillota_I; class Bacilli_A; order RF39; family UBA660; genus CAJMSU01. The sequence continues at coordinate 15,351 of CAOJYR010000007.1, read as the reverse complement.
TCAAAGTGCTAAAACTATTGTTTTATTTGATTATCGTGGTATTACAGACAGTGAAGCAAAAGAATTACGTATAAAGCTTAGAGAATCAAATTCTGATTATAAGGTATATAAAAATACTTTAATGGCTCGTGCTTTTAATGATTTAAATATTGATCTTAATGAGTCTTTAAATGGACCAAGTGCATTTGCTTATGGTGAAGACCAAATTGCACCAATTAAGACATTATCAGAATTTGCTAAAGATCATCCAGCATTAGTTTTAAAAGTAGGGATTGTAGATGGAGAGAAGGCTGACCAAGCTAAACTTGCAGAATATGCTACATTACCATCAAGAGATGGATTACTTACTATGCTTGCTGGTGGTATGATGGGAATCGCAAGAGACTTATCAATTTGCTTAGACTTATATAGTCAACAAAAAGAGGAAAATTAATAAAAATATAGAAATAGGAGGAAATTTAAATGGCTAAATTAACAAAAGAAGATTTTATCAGTAGTTTAAAAGAAATGAATTTATTAGAAATTAAAGAATTAGTAGATGCAATGAAAGAAGAATTTGGAGTTGATCCTTCAGCTGTAGCTGTTGCTGCTCCTGCTGCTGGTGCTGCAGCTGATGCTGCTCCAAGCACTGTTACAGTATCTATCACTGATGCTGGAGCTGCTAAGGTTGCTGTTATCAAAGTTGTTAAAGAAATTACTGGATTAGGATTAAAAGAATCTAAAGATATCGTTGATAATAACGGTGTTGTTAAAGAAAACATTGCTACTAGTGAAGCTGATGAAATCAAAGCTAAGCTTGAAGAAGCTGGGGCTACTGTAGAAGTTAAATAATTTAACTTCTTTTTTTATGTTTATGTTAGTGTAGAATAAGTGTGGAGATTTTTCTCCTAAAAAATAAGTTTTATAATTAAATTTATTTTAAAATGGTTAAGAGTAGATAGTCAATATCTATTCTTTTAAATTACATATATTTCTTGTCTCATAGAGGTTAATTCTTTTAATCTATTATTATCTGAAGCAGAATCCAATATTGGTAATTTTGTATTTATTTTATATTCTAATGAATGATTAGATGAAAGGTTTTGATCATACTTAATATGTGTTAATTGATTCATTTTAATATTTATATCTTCATAGGAATTGTTTCCATATTTTAAATTATAGTAATCTTCAATAGTTAAGTCATGTTTATTGGCATGATAAACAAGAAGTTTAAGTTTGTTTTCTAACCCTCTTTCAGAAAAGCCATAGGGAGAGGAAGTAATATATCTCGCAAATCCCTGATTAACATGCCCTTCCATTGAACAATGACATTTGTATAAAGGATCATTTTGATTTTTGATACCTTCTAAGTTATTAATAATATAATTCATATGTTCTTTCATATATTTTTCCTGATCTGGGTATAATTTTATTTGATATCCAACCAATTCTTTAAAATCATTGATCCTATCATTTCTTACATATTCATCAGCGATATTTCTTAAATCTATATCCTCTTTAAAAATATATTTCAAATGTTTCTTTATATAGCGAAAAGGGTCAAGAACAGATTTGGCATTAGGGAAGCAATTCGTATAATTTTTAATACCAGGAGCACCATCACCAGAAACAAATATAACTTTAAATTTATCAATATCATATCTTTTATTAACATAATCAAATATAACTTCCCATAACTGTTCGTAGTTTAATTTAGAAGAGGCGAAGTAATGAATGTTTTTAAGTTTTTTTCTTTTAACAAAAGCCTCTTCATATCCCTCATGGACAATGGCACAAGGACAGATTTTATTACCACCATGTTGTAGATTGGCATGAATTTCATCCATTTCAATGTATAAAATATCAGGTTGAGTTTCGCATCTAGTAATAACCTCATTAATACCATCATCTAATTTGGCTAATTTTTTAGAAACGGTACTACGAGAAATAACAGTATTTCTTAAAGCGTGACGAGCAGATTGACTCATGTTTTCATCCATTGCATATTTAATTAACTGATATTCAGCTTCATTGGTTAATCTTTGATAAGGTTTCAGATGAAGAATTTCTCTAAGTAAAACAAATCTTTCCTTAGAATTTTTATCAACATAAGAGGTAGAATTGACAACTATACAACCGATAGAGGTTATTAAAGTTCTTTTTCTAGTTTCTTTAATATAATAACGCTTTTTTCTTTCTTTGGAATTTTTAAACTTTTCATCAATATAATTGAGAAAAGACTCATAAAGTTTTAATGTAAAGGCATCGCCAACATTTCTAATTTTGCTTTCTAAATTAAGGGAGGTTAAATTTTTATTAAAAGTTTCATTAAAAATATTCGTGATTTCATTAATTAATGGTATAATTTTCATATGGTTAAAACCTGCTTTCTATTGTATATTTAGCAATTCAATTATAAAGCATTTTTTAGGTTTTAACCTTTTTCTTTGTATAAAAAGTCTTTGTTTTACAAATCTCCCCACTTTGGAAACGCTATCTATGTTTATAAAAAAATTGACAGTCGTAGTTTTATATGATATTATATAAATGTAAATAATAAATGTAATGGTTGATGATTATATTTGTTATTTATATTGAATTACTTATTATTATTTAATTTGTATTTTTACGGGTATATTTTATTTTATAATAAGTGATTATGTAGTAGGTATTTACTGGTGTTTCGTATACGACGCTTTTTATAATGTAAGACGTTGTAATGGTGAAATTAATCTATACCCAGTCAGGTGCACGCTGCTATAGTATATTCTATATACTATAAGAAACTAAAATCCAGAAATACTGAATATGAGAGATGGACTCATTAAGAAACGCGGAGGATATGCAGCCTAGCTAACTGTGTATACCTTGAGAAAACTTTATTGGTTTTACGTTTTCTATAATAATTGATTTGGTTTTGTTTGAAAATAAGAATTTGATTGTTATTTGTATTGCTGATAATATTATAGTTTTTGTGGAAGGGTGATTATCTTCCATTTTTTTATTGACATTTAAAATAAAATATTGTAATATATGTTTACGAAAGGAGATAACTATATACTTTTTATTGGTTATCTCTTTCTTTTTATTTATAAGGTGATAAAATGGGGCAATATTTTACTAATGAGAAGTTACCTAGTAATGTGAGAAAAACAGAGTGTTTTGTATTGGGTAATAAATTTACATTTTTAACCGATAATGGAGTTTTTTCGAAAGACGGTTTGGATTTTGGCAGTAGACTTCTTCTTGAATCAATCCCGCTTGAAGAAGTTGGAGGCAAAATTCTAGATATGGGTTGCGGTTATGGAGTGTTTGGTATTGTTTTAGCAAAGCTTACTGGATCTTGTGTTGATATGGTTGATGTTAATCTACGTGCTCTTCATTTAGCGAGGAGAAATGCAGATGAAAATAGTGTTAATCATGTCCATGTTTTTGAAAGTAATTGCTATCATAATATTTCTTCTAAATACTCATCAATTATTACTAATCCTCCGATAAGGGCTGGTAAGAAAGTAGTCTATGATATAGTGATGAATGCTCGTGATTATCTAGAGAAAGATGGCAAATTATTTTTGGTAATTCGAAAAGAGCAAGGTGCTAAATCGCTAATTGTCGACTTAGAAAAAGTATATAATGTAGAAGTACTTGAAAAAAAGAAGGGCTTTTTCATAATTAAATGTAGTTTCTGATTGACTTATTGTTAATATTGTGTTAATAATATAAATTGGCAATATATTTTTTGGGAAGTATATTCTTTTAATATTTATGTGTATAGGGGTGAATATGAGTGGCATTTAAAATAGTAAAATGTGGAGACCATCGAGAGAGAAGAAATTTCTCTAAAATTAGAAATTCTTATGAGTTAAAGGACTTATTAGAAATTCAAAAAAAATCATATAATTGGTTTGTTGAGACAGGTATCAAAGAAGTATTTGAAGATTTATTTCCAGTAGAAAATTTCTCTGGAACTTTATCGCTTGAATTTGGAGATTATCATTTTGATGAACCTCGTTATTCTATTAAGGAAAGTAAGGATCGAGAATCTACTTATTCTGCGCCTTTAAGAGTGGATGTTCGTCTTTTTAATCGTGAAAGTGGAGAGGTTAAGGAGCAAGAAATCTTTATGGGTGATATGCCTATAATGACTGATAGTGGTACATTTATTATTAATGGAGCTGAACGTGTTATTGTTTCTCAGTTAGTTAGAAGTCCAAGTGTTTATTTTAACCGTGAAATTGATAAAAATGGACGTGAGTTAATAACATCTCAAATTATACCAACTCGTGGTACATGGCTTGAGTTTGAGACTGATGCTAGAGATGTACTTTATGTAAGAATTGATCGTACCAGAAAGGTAACTTTAACAACTTTACTTAGAGCTTTTGGTTTATCTAGTGATGATGAAATTCTTAAGATGTTTGGTGAGGATGATTATTTAAAGAATACAATAGCTAAAGATTCTACTAAGAATACAGATGAAGCTTTAATTGAAATTTATGAGAAATTAAGACCAGGAGAGCCTGCTACACTTGATTCTTCTAAGAACCAGATTATTACTAGATTTTTTGATGAATTTAGATATGATCTAGCTCGTGTTGGACGTTATAAATTTAATCGTAAGCTTAGTGTTGTTGATCGTTTATTAAATCAAACATTGGCAGAAGATATTAAAGATGGTGATAAGGTTGTATTTGAGAAGGGAACTCAAATTACCAAAGCTAACATTGAAGAGTTAAGAGAGGTTTTAGCTAAAGGTTATGGTGTACATGAAGTTTTAGCTAATGAAGAGTTAGATACTTATAATATAGTTCAAGAAATTAAGATCGTTGATCCAAGTGATAAGAAGAAAAAACTTATTGTTATTGGTAATGATCAAAGTATAGATGTTAAGAGATTAACTATTTCTGATGTTTACGCGAGTGTTTCTTATTATTTAAATTTATTACATGGTGTTGGAAATTTTGATGAGATTGATCATTTAGGTAATAGACGTATTCGTCAAGTAGGAGAACTTTTACAAAATCAATTTAGAATTGGTGTATCTAGAATGGAGAGAGTTATTCGTGAGAGAATGACTACACAGGAAATGGAAGAGGTTACTCCAAAAACTTTAATTAATATTCGTCCTGTTACAGCGGCTATGAAAGAGTTCTTTGGATCAAGTCAGCTTTCACAATTTATGGATCAAACAAACCCAATTGCAGAACTTACTAATAAACGTCGTTTATCTGCTTTAGGACCTGGTGGTTTATCAAGAGATCGTGCAGGTGTTGAGGTGCGTGACGTTAATGCATCACATTATGGTCGTATTTGTCCAATTGAATCTCCAGAAGGTCCTAATATCGGTCTTATTACATCCCTTGCAAGTTATGCTAAAATTGATGAATATGGATTTATTATGACTCCTTATCGTAAGGTTGTAGACTCGCAAATAACAGATGAAGTTGAATACTTGACTGCTGATGAGGAATTAGATTATATTATTTCTCAATCTACTGTTGGAACAGATGAATCTAATACTATAACTGATGATATGGTTAATGCACGTTTCCGTGGTGAAAATATTTTGGCTAAACCAGAACAAGTTGATTATATAGATGTTAGTCCACAGCAAGTTGTTTCAGTTACAACAAGTTGTATTCCATTCTTGGAACATGATGATGCAACACGTGCTTTGATGGGTGCAAACATGCAACGTCAAGCGATGCCTTTAATAAAAACAGAGGCTCCACTAGTAGGAACTGGTGTTGAGTTTATTGCAGCAAAGGATTCTGGTGTTGAGATTATTGCAAAGGCAGATGGTATTGTTGAATATGTTGATGCTAAAAAGATTGTTGTAAAAACAAAAGGTGGTAAGGACACATATCAACTTTCAAACTTTGAACTTGCTAACTCAAGTATTTGTTCACATCAAAGACCTATTGTCCATGTTGGTGATAAGGTTAAAGCTGGTGAGACTATTCTTGCGGATGGAAATTCAACAGATCAAGGAGAACTTGCTCTAGGTAAAAATATGACAGTTGCGTTTATGACATTTAATGGTTACAATTATGAAGATGCTGTTATATTGAATGAGAATTTAGTAAAGGATGATAAGTATACATCACTTCATCTTGAAGATTATGAGATGCAGTGTCGTGAAACGAAATTAGGTCCTGAAGAGATTACTAGAGATATTCCAAATGTTAGTGAAGAAGCACGTCGAAACTTAGATGAAAATGGTATTATTGCTATTGGTACTGAGGTTAAAGAAGGAGATATTTTAGTAGGAAAAGTAACTCCTAAGGGTATGGCAGAACTTACTTCAGAAGAAAAATTATTACATGCAATCTTCGGAGAAAAAACACGTGAAGTTCGTGATACTTCCCTTCGTGTTCCACATGGTGGAGATGGTATCGTTCATGATATTAAAATTTACACTCGTAAAGATAACGATGAGTTACCTGCTGGTGTATCTAAAGTGATTCGTGTTTATATTATTCAAAAACGTAAGATTCAAGTAGGAGATAAGATGTCTGGTCGTCATGGTAATAAGGGTGTTATTTCTTTGATTCTTCCACAGGAAGATATGCCATATATGCCAGATGGTACTCCAGTAGATATTATGCTAAACCCACAGGGTGTTCCTTCTCGTATGAATTTGGGACAAATTCTTGAAATTCATATGGGTATGGCAGCTAAAAAACTTGGTGTTCATGTTGCTACTCCTGTATTTGATGGAGCTCATATTAGTGATATTGAAGACATGATGAGCGAGGCTGGGATGGATAAAGATGGTAAGACTGTATTATATGATGGTCGTACAGGAGAACCATTTGATAATAGAATAGCTGTTGGTGTTATGTATATGATTAAACTTCACCATATGGTTGATGATAAGTTACATGCTCGTTCTACTGGACCTTATTCAATGGTTACACAACAGCCACTTGGAGGTAAGGCTCAATTTGGTGGACAAAGATTTGGAGAAATGGAAGTTTGGGCATTATATGCTTATGGTGCAGCACATACATTACAAGAAATCTTAACTGTTAAGTCTGATGACATTGTAGGACGTGTTAAATTGTATGAGTCTATTATTAAAGGTCAACAAATTAATCAATCAGGTGTTCCTGAATCATTTAGAGTATTAATGAAAGAATTCCAAGCGTTAGGTTTAGATATTTCAATTATTAATGATGAGGGTGAAACTTTACAGCTTAAAGAAATAGAGGAAGCGGAAGATAAAGATGATATGAAATTAAATGTTGATGAGGTAGATAAATCTCCAGCAACAGAAATTAAAGAGATTACAGAAGAAAAAACTGAAAATCAATCTGATCAGAGTGATGATAAAGTAGAAGAAGATGTTGAGGAAGGGAGTGATATTTAATGATAGAAGTTAATAAATTTGATGCATTAAAAATTGGTATCGCTTCGCCCGAGAAAATTCGTGAATGGTCTTATGGAGAAATTAAAAAACCTGAAACTATTAACTATCGTACTTTAAGACCTGAACGTGATGGATTATTTTGTGAGAAAATATTTGGTCCTACAAAAGATTTTGAATGTGCTTGTGGAAAATACAAACGTGTTCGTTATAAAAATATAGTATGTGATAGATGTGGAGTTGAAGTTACTCGTTCTAAGGTTCGTCGTGAGAGAATGGGACATATTGAACTTGCTACTCCTGTATCCCATATTTGGTTCTTTAAAGGTGTTCCTTCTCGTATGGGTCTTGTACTTGATATGAGCCCAAGGGATTTAGAAGAGGTTTTATACTTTGTTAGTTATGTTGTAATTGATAAGGGTAATGCTCCTTTAGAGAATAAGCAAACATTATCAGAAAAAGAATATCGTGCTTACTACGAAAAGTATGGTACTGGTTTTAAAGTTGGTATGGGTGCTGAAGCTATAAAAGAATTACTTAAACAAGTTGATTTGAGAAAAGAAATCGATGAGATAACTAAGGAATTAGAAACTGCTCAAGGACAAAAGAGGACTCGTTTGCTTAAAAGACTTGATGTACTTGATGCTTTCTATCATTCTGGTAATAAACCTGAATGGATGATTATGGATTGTATTCCAGTTATCCCACCAGAGTTAAGACCTATGATTCAACTTGATGGTGGACGTTTTGCAACAAGTGATTTAAATGATTTATATCGTCGTGTAATTAACCGTAATAATCGTTTGAAAAAACTTATTGATTTAGGTGCTCCTGGAATCATTATCCAAAATGAAAAACGTATGTTACAAGAAGCAGTTGATGCGTTATTTGACAATGGTCGTCGCGGAAGAAGTGTTACTGGAGCAGGAAATAGGCCATTAAAATCTTTATCTAGTATGTTAAAAGGTAAACAAGGCCGTTTCCGTCAAAACTTGCTTGGTAAACGTGTTGACTACTCTGGTCGTTCTGTTATCGTTGTTGGTCCATCTCTTAAGATGTATCAATGTGGAATTCCAAAAGAAATGGCTCTTGAGTTATTTAAACCTCATGTTATCCATGGGTTAGTAAGCAAAGATATTGCCCATAATATTAAAGCTGCTAAACGTTTAATTGATAACCAAGATCCTGTTGTATGGGATGTTGTAGAAGAAGTTATTAAAGAGCATCCAGTTATGTTAAACCGTGCCCCTACATTACATAGATTAGGTATTCAAGCTTTTGAACCTATCTTAGTAGGTGGTAAAGCAATTAGACTTCATCCACTTGTTTGTCCTGCATTTAATGCTGACTTTGATGGAGATCAAATGGCTGTTCATGTTCCACTTTCAGAGGAAGCTCAAGCAGAAGCTAGACTTTTGATGCTTGGATCTAACAATATTTTGCATCCAAAAAGTGGAGATCCAATCGTTACACCTTCTCAAGATATGGTTTTAGGAAACTATTACATTACAATGGAAAAAGCAGGAGAAGAGGGAGAAGGTCGTGTATTTAAAAATACAAATGAGGCATTAATGGCATATGAAAGACGTGAGGTAACTCTTCATACACGTATAGCTGTTCCAGTTGACTCATTTAAGCATAAGCTATTTACTGAAAATCAAAGAGGTAAATATTTAGTTACTACAGTTGGAAAGATTAAATTTAATGAAATCTTACCTGATTCATTTGCATATATTAATGAACCAACTGATGATAATATTTGTAATATTACACCTAATAAGTATTTCTTAGAAAAGGGTACTGATATTAAGTCTGCTATTAAAGATATGGATTTAGTTAAACCTTTTGCGAAGGGTACTTTGGAAAAAATAATTGCTCAAGTATTTAAGCGTTATAAAACTACTGAAACTTCAACAATGCTAGATAGCTTAAAAGACTTAGGATTTAAATATTCAACAATTGCTGGTATTACTGTTAGTATGGCAGATGTCGTTATGAGTAGTAATAAGGGTAAGATTGTTGAAGAAAGTCAAAAACTAGTTGATAAAATTAATAAGCAATATAAACGTGGTCTTATTACAGAAGAAGAGAGATTTAATAAAGTAATTGAAACATGGAATGGTGCTAAAGATAAGGTTCAAGCTGAACTTGAAGAAATAGCAAATTCTGATGTTGATAACCCAATCTTTATGATGATGCATTCTAAAGCCCGTGGTAACATTTCAAACTTTACACAGGTTGCTGGTATGCGTGGTATCATGGCTAAACCAGATGGATCATCTGTTGAAATTCCAGTTCTTTCAAACTTTAAAGAGGGACTTTCTGTTTCTGAATTCTTCTTATCTACACATGGTGCTCGTAAAGGTTCTGCCGATACAGCATTAAAGACAGCAGATTCTGGATACTTAACTCGTCGTTTAGTTGATGTTAGTCAGGATATGATTGTAAGAGAAGAGGATTGTGGAACTGATCAAGGTGTTGTAGTTCGTGATTTCATTAATGAGAAAAATGGTTCTGTTATTGAAAGTTTACGTGACCGTATTGTTGGTCGTTTTGCGAACAAGAAAATTGTTCATCCTGAAACAAAAGAGGTTATCGTTGATAAATTAGAGATGATTACTGAGTCCTTATCAGATAAAGTTGTTGCTGCTGGTATAACTGAAGTAGAAATACGTACAATTTTAACTTGTGGTACTGTCAATGGTGTATGTCAAAAATGTTATGGTTGTAACTTAGCTACAGGTAATTTAGTTGAAATTGGTGAGGCTGTTGGTGTTATGGCTGCACAATCTATTGGTGAACCTGGTACTCAGCTTACAATGCGTACGTTCCATACTGGTGGTGTTGCTGGTGGAGAAGATATTACACAAGGTCTTCCTCGTGTACAAGAATTATTTGAAGCTCGTAATCCTAAAGGTAAGGCTACTATTGCGGAAATTGATGGTAAAGTTACTAAGATTAAAGAAGATCATGGTAAATATAAAATTAGTATTACTAATAAGCTTGAAACAAAAGAACATGTTACAAATTATGGATCTAAGCTTTGTGTAGAAAAGGGTGCTGAGGTATCTTGTGGAGATAGACTTACTGAAGGTGCTATTAGTCCAAAAGAATTACTTGCAGTTACTGATCCAATTACTACACAAGAGTATATCCTAAAAGAGGTTCAAAATACTTATCGTTCACAAGGTGTTGATATTTCTGATAAGCACGTTGAAATTATTGCACGTAGAATGATTAGTAAGATAAGAATTGTTGAAGGTGGAGATACTAAACTTTTACCTGGATCACTTGTTAACTTTAGAGAGTTTACAGATAGTAATAAAGAGGCAGTTATTATGGGTAAAAAGCCAGCTCTTGGAAAACCAATTCTTCTTGGTATTACTAAAGCTGCTCTTGAAACTGATTCGTTCTTATCTGCCGCATCTTTCCAAGAAACTACTCGTATCTTAACTGATGCTGCTATTAAAGGTAAAGTTGATACCTTATCTGGATTAAAAGAAAATGTTATTATTGGTAAATTGATTCCAGCTGGTACAGGAAGTAAGATTTATCGTGATGTTGATTACGATTTGACTTCTGAATTTACTGATGAAGAACCTTTAGAAAAATTAGAAGATCAATTTATGGAGTAAGGTGACTTACTCTTTTTCTTTACTTTTGTTTAGAAATTGATTAAAATATTTTTAGTGAGGTAGATATGTATGAAGAAATTGAGTAATAATGGTTGGGGTTTAAGTGTAATGATAGCTTTTATAGCATTTTTTATTTTAGCCATTTTGGTTATTGTTATTCTTGCATACCATGTTGATAGAGATAATGATATTCCAATTCTTGATGAGGGAATCATTAATATAGAATTAAATTTGTAAAAAAATCTTGACTTTAGCATATGATAATGATATATTATAACTGCTGATTAAATAGCTTTGCATAAGCAAAGTTTTATTTAAAGGGTAAAATGATACACCTGGATATGTGTAAAGAAAGGAGATATATTTTATGCCTACAATAAACCAATTGGTTCGTAAGAATCGTAAGGATAAGACTAGAAAGAGTAAAGCGCCAGTGCTTGGAGTTGGATTAAATACAATCAGAAAAAAGACTACTGATACTAATTCTCCTCAAAAACGTGGAGTATGTACTCGTGTTGGTACTAAAACACCTAAGAAACCAAACTCAGCATTACGTAAGTATGCTCGTGTTCGTTTATCTAATGGTAAAGAAGTAGATACTTATATACCAGGAATTGGACATAACTTACAAGAACATAGTGTTGTTTTAATTCGTGGTGGACGTGTTAAGGATTTGATCGGTGTACGTTATCACATTATTCGTGGTACATTAGATACTGCTGGTGTTAAAGATCGTAAACAAGGTCGTAGTAAGTATGGTGCTAAAAAACCTAAAGATAGTAAATAAGATTTAAAATAGTGAAGGGAGGAATTTAAATGCGTAAGAGACGTGCAGTAAAAAGAGATGTTTTACCAGATCCAATATATAAGTCAAAGGTTGTTACTAAGCTTATTAATACAATTATGTTGGATGGTAAAAAAGGTATTGCTCAATCAATAGTTTATGAAGCATTTGATACAGTTAAAAATAAAACTGGTAAAGATCCATTAGAAGTATTTAATACTGCTATGGAAAATATTAAACCACAACTTGAAGTTAAATCTCGCCGTGTTGGTGGATCTAATTATCAAGTACCTATTGAAGTATCACCTGCGAGAAGTCAAGCTTTAGCTCTTAGATGGTTAGTTAAGTATTCTCGTGAACGTGGTGGAAGAGGAATGGCTGAGAATTTGGCTAATGAAATCATTGATGCATCCAATGAAACAGGTGCAGCAGTTAAGAAACGTGAAGATACTCATAGAATGGCAGAGGCTAATAAAGCTTTCGCACATTATAGATGGTAGGAAGGGAGTCATAATATGGCAAGAGATACGTCTTTAGAAAAGACAAGAAATATTGGAATCATGGCTCATATCGATGCAGGTAAAACTACTTGTACCGAAAGAATCTTATTCCATACAGGAGTTACTCATAAAATTGGTGAAACTCATGATGGTGAGTCTCAAATGGACTGGATGGCTCAAGAACAAGAACGTGGAATTACTATTACATCAGCAGCAACTACAGCTCACTGGAAAGGTTATCGTTATAATATAATTGATACTCCAGGACACGTAGATTTTACTATTGAAGTTTCTCGTTCGCTTCGTGTATTAGATGGTGCTGTTGCATTACTTGATGCACAAGCAGGAGTTGAACCTCAAACTGAAACAGTTTGGAGACAAGCATCTGAATTTAAGGTTCCAAGAATTATTTTTGCAAATAAAATGGACAAGATGGGTGCAAGTTTTGAGTATAGTTTAAAAACTATTAAAGATCGTTTAGGAGTTAATGCTAAACCTATTGAATGGCCAATTGGTGCTGAATCTGAATTTAGCGGAGTTATTGATTTAGTTACTATGAAGGCATATCATTATGATGGTGCTCAAGCAGAAGATGCTGAAGAAATTGAAATCCCTGCAGATTTAAAAGATATAGCTGAAGAGAAGAGAGCTGAATTAATTGATGCAGTTGCTGAATTTGATGATGAAGTAATGATGACTTATCTTGATGGTGGAGAAGTAACTGTTGATATGATTAAGAAGGCTATCAGAATTGGAACATTAAAAGCAGAATTCTTCCCAGTTATGTGTGGAACTGCTTTAGGTAACAAAGGTATAAAATTATTACTTGATGCTGTTATTGATTATTTACCAAGTCCTTTAGATATTGAATCTATTAAGGGAACTGATTTAGATGGTAATGAGGATGTACGTCATCCAAGTGATAATGAACCATTTGCTGCTTTGGCTTTTAAGGTTATGACTGATCCATTCGTTGGACGTTTAACATTCTTTAGAGTTTATTCTGGTCACTTATCAAGTGGTAGTTATGTACTTAACTCTACAAAAGATTCAAAAGAAAGAATTGGTCGTATTCTTCAAATGCATGCTAATACTCGTAAGGAAATTAGTGATGTATATACAGGGGATATAGCTGCAGCAGTTGGACTTAAAAATACTACTACAGGAGATTCTCTATGTGATGAGAAAAAACCAATTATCCTAGAAAGTTTAGTTGTTCCAGAACCAGTTATTCAACTTGCAGTTGAACCTAAATCAAAAGCTGACCAAGATAAGATGGCATTAGCTTTACAAAAATTAGCTGAGGAAGATCCAACATTTAAAGTTCATACTGATCATGAAACAGGTCAAACTGTTATTGCTGGTATGGGTGAGTTACATCTAGATGTATTAGTTGATCGTATGAAGCGTGAATTTAATGTTGAAGCTAACGTTGGAGCTCCACAAGTTGCTTATCGTGAAACTATTAAGGCTAGTGCTGACTGTGAAGGTAAATATATTAAACAATCTGGTGGTCGTGGTCAATATGGACACGTTTGGGTTAAATTTGAGCCTAATCCAGATAAAGGATATGAATTTGTTGATCAAATCGTTGGTGGAGTTGTTCCTCGTGAATATATTCCAGTTGTTGATAAAGGATTACAAGAAGCTTTACAAACAGGTGTACTTGCTGGATATCCTATGATAGATGTTAAGGCTACATTATTTGATGGTAGTTATCATGATGTAGACTCTAATGAAATGGCATTCAAGATTGCTGCTAGTTTTGCATTAAAAGAAGCTAAAAATAAATGTAAACCAGTATTGCTTGAACCAATTATGAAAGTTGATGTTACAACACCAGATGAATATTTTGGTAATGTAATGGGAGATTTGACTTCTCGTCGTGGTAAACCTCTAGGACAAGAATCTCAAGGTAACGCTGTTAAATTAAGCGCTATGGTTCCACTTTCAGAAATGTTTGGATATGCTACTAACCTTCGTTCTAATACACAAGGTAGAGCAACATTCGTAATGTTCCCAGATCATTATGAAGAAGTTCCAAAGAATATTGCTGAGGAAATTATTAAAAAGAGTGGAAATTAATTAAAAGTGTATCAAAATAGTTGAAAAATATTCAATTATTAGATAAAATAAATGTTGTATAGAAATAAGGAGGAAATATAATATGGCAAAAGAAAAATTTGATCGTTCAAAACCACATGTTAACATTGGTACAATTGGACACGTAGATCATGGTAAAACTACTACTACTGCTGCTATTACTAAAGTGTTAGCTGGTAAAAATGGTAACCAAGCTGTTGAATTTGCTAACATTGATAAAGCACCAGAAGAAAGAGAACGTGGTATTACTATCAATACTGCACATGTTGAATACAGTACTGATAAGAGACATTATGCACACGTAGACTGCCCAGGACATGCTGACTATGTTAAGAACATGATTACTGGAGCTGCTCAAATGGATGGAGCTATCTTAGTTATAGCTGCAACTGATGGTCCAATGGCTCAAACTCGTGAACATATCTTACTTGCTCGTCAAGTTGGAGTACCTAAAATGGTTGTATTCTTAAATAAATGTGATATGGTTGACGATGAAGAATTATTAGACTTAGTTGAAATGGAAGTTCGTGACTTATTAAACGAATATGGTTTCGAAGGAGACGATACTCCAATTATTCGTGGTTCTGCTCTTAAAGCTCTTGAAGGAGATGCTGCATGGACTGGTAAGATTGATGAGTTAATGGCTGCAGTTGATGAATGGATCCCAACTCCTGAAAGAGATACTGAAAAACCATTCTTAATGAGTATCGAAGATGTATTCACAATTACAGGTCGTGGTACAGTTGTTACTGGACGTGTTGAACGTGGACAATTAAAACTTAATGATGAAGTTGAAATCGTTGGTATTAAAGAAACTAAGAAGACAGTTGTTACTGGAATTGAAATGTTCCGTAAACAATTAGATTATGCTGAAGCTGGAGATAATGCTGGAGTATTATTACGTGGTATTTCTCGTGAAGAAGTTGAACGTGGACAAGTTCTTGCTAAACCAGGAAGTGTTACACCTCATCACAAATT
>CAOJYR010000006.1 GCA_948465965.1 uncultured Mycoplasmatota bacterium | reverse complement strand
AACTAGGGTTTAAATAGCTCTTTTTTACTGTCTACTTTTTATTGACAAGTTCAATAAATCTACTATTATTTATCTTTTGGTAACATCCTTACTATGCTTTTATTTTTCATGTTTAATTTTTCTATAACACTATTAAGTTTATTTATTTTCATTTTTCTAATTAAATCTATTCTGTTCGGAATTATTTTATTGTATCTAATCATGTCATCATATATGTTGTTTACTGTTGCTTCTATGTAATCAGCAATTTTAACTTCATTTGCGATCCAAACTTTTTTCATTCTATTAAATGCATCTTCTTCTATATTTATATTTTCTAATTCATTTTCGATTTCTTTTATTAATTCGTCTGGATTGTCAGTTGATGCAAAGATGGAAAAAATGTGATAATTCTCTACTTTCTCCCATTCAGTATAAAAACTATTTATTAACTTTTTACTTCTTACTTTTTCTCTAAATTCTGATGAGGAACCAAATACAATTGCACTAAACATGGATAGGTATAAATCTAATTCTAGAGAATCATTTATTCCTATATCCTTTTCTGCTATTTTTATACCAACTGCTATTTTTGGAACCTTTATATCACATTTGAGGCTATCTGATGTTTTATAAACTGATTTTGGTTCTTTTATTTTTTTTATTTTAGCTGGCTTAGTTTTCTCTTTATTGTCTAATTTTTTATGAATTAAATCTTTGGTTTCATTTATGGGAAAGTTTCCTGCGATTAAAATGAACATATTATTGGGTGTATAAAAATTATTATAACAAAGATATAAATCTTCTTTTGTAATCTTATTTACTTCCTCTACTGTTCCTCCAATGTCTATTCGTCTTGGATTTTTTTCGTAAATACATTCTCTTAATTTATTTTCTAATTTAAAATCAGGAATATCTAAATACATTTTTAACTCTTCAGCAATGATTCCTTTTTCCTTTTTTACATTCTCATCAGTGAAATATGGGCTATTTACAAAATCGATTAAAAAGTCTAAGTTATCTAAGAAGTTTTTTGTTCCATAACAAATATATTGTGTACTATCAAAAGAAGTAGAGGCGTTTAATCCTGTACCACTTTTAGAAAAATATGTAAATGGATCAATGCCATCTTCTTGTTCAAACATTTTATGTTCTAAGAAATGTGCGATTCCATCAGGAGCTTTTATTTCTTTATTTTGTGATACTGGTGTAAAAGATGTTGTTGTTGATCCAAAACGAGTCGCATAACTTATGAAATAATTTTTTTTGTTTTTATAAGGAATGAAAATTACTTCAAGGCCATTATCTAAGGTTTCTTTAAAAACACTGAGATCTAATCCTTTTAATTTAATCTCTTTCATTATTATCACCTTCTAACAAAAAGACGGTATCCATCTTTACTTTTTTTGCTACTTTGATTATTTCTTCTTTTGTAACTTTGGCAATTTTTTTTCTTTTTATCTCAATGCTATCTGTACCAATAAGCTCACTCATATAATAATTATCAATTATTCTTGTCTGGCTTTCTTCTAATTCATCTAAAGCAGTGTTGTAGTATTCTTTGGCTGTTTTTAAATCTTCGTCTGTAAATTTTCCCTTTTTCATG
Source organism: uncultured Mycoplasmatota bacterium (assembly GCA_948465965.1). Lineage (GTDB taxonomy): Bacteria > Bacillota_I > Bacilli_A > RF39 > UBA660 > CAJMSU01. The sequence continues at coordinate 60,670 of CAOJYR010000006.1, read as the reverse complement.
TCTATTAAAATTTTATCTATTAAACTTAGTGTTTTTTTATAATTTTCTTTATCTATCCCTGCTCTGATAATAATTAAATTATCGAGCTTATTTGGAACAGAATTAATTACGTAACAAAGGGAGTTTTTTTCTCTAACTTCTTGAAATAGTTTTGAATCGCTATAACCTCCTAATATTAAATTGTATAAGGTTAAAGGATAATTTCTCTCGTAATCTGATAATTCATGTGTTCTACATCCTATAGCTAGTTTTGATTGATTTGTATTGATTGTTTCTTTGACAAAAAGACGTTTTCCTCTTGTTTTTATATCTTCTAGTATATATGGAATTCGCTGTTTTTTTAGAGTTTTAAATTGAAATTTCTTTTTAATTAATTCAGTTACTTCTTCAAAATCGATATCTCCTATTACAAATATATCCACTAAATTAGTCTTTAACATTTTTTTGTAATATGTATATAAATTCTTTTCATCTATTTTATCTAAATCTTCTAAATATCCAACCATTCTATAAGATGAGGGCCTATCTTTATCTAATTCTTCAAACATTCTAATTAGACTGTAGTTGGAAGCGTCTTCTTTTATTGATGATAAAGAACTTTTGCAAGCTGCTTTTATAATATCTAATTTTTCTTTATTGAATTTATCATCTGTAATGTCTGGGTTAAAAATAATTTCACTAAGAAAATCTAATGCTTCTTTAAAATTACCTGGCTCTGTATATTTATCATGTAATGTATTTAAATAAAAGTTCATGTTTGTATAGTTGCCGAGTCTTACATTTGATGTAGTAATATCTACTGCATATAAGTCTTGCGCTTTTATTGTGAGTTCTCTTTTCGTTTTGTATTTTTTACTTGACTGTGTAAAAATATCGCATAACATATTACGTATGGTTATTTCTTCTTTTATTATTGGGCTTCTAAATGTTATTCTTACCGTAATTGTTTTAAATTTATTTGTTTTAATTAAATGTAATTTATAAGAACCTAAATCTTTTTTTGAATATTTCATACCTCACCTCGTCTTCTTTTAGTATATGTTATTTTTTTTGTTTTATTTATAAAGCAGCATCAAGTGCTAAAGTAATCATTTCATCAAGTGACTTTTCCCTTTCTTCACTAGTTAGACTCCTTTTATCATATAGGGAATCAACAACTGTCATTAGACAGGCAGCCTCTTTATTTAATTTTTTCGCAATATAGAATAGTCCAAACGCTTCCATTTCTACTGCTAAATAGTTCTCTTCTTTTGGGAAGTTTTCTCTAAAATCATCTTCATTATCACAATACAAGTCAAAAACATCACTGGTTATTGTTTTTCCATATTTAATTGGTATGTTTTTTTCTTTTGATTTCGATATAATACTGTTGTTTAGTTCTTTGCTAGATTCAATGTAGTCTACATCATTATCATCTAATAATTTATCAAAATAACTTTTACAAAAACTACCTTCTGATAAAACTACATCTAATATTTTTATATCTTTATTAAAAGAACCGCTTGTTCCAATTCTAATTATTTTTTCTACATCATAGTATTTATACAATTCATAAGAATAAATCCCAATACTTGGTACTCCCATACCTGATGCAAATACTGTTACTTCTTTTCCTTTATAATACCCAGTATATCCAAACATATTACGTACTGTATTAATTAATTTATAATCATTCAAAAACTTTTCTGCAATATATTTCGCACGAAGTGGATCTCCAGGCATTAGTACTACTTTTGCTATCTCTTCTTTTTTACTTTCTATATGTGGTGTTGCCATAATCATACCTTCTTTCTACCATATTCAGTATAGCAAATTAGCTAAAAATAAACAACCATAAAGAAAAAGAGAATTTATCTCCATAATATTAATTGATCGAGAAGTTATTTCTCTTTTTAATTAGTTGTGATTTTGTTTTTTGTAATTCCTTTTGTTCCTTTCCCTTTACTATGTATCTATAAAATTGATCATAGAACTCTTGGTTTTTATTTTTAAAACATTGGTATAAAAAATTATCATATAAAGATACAGTCTTCTGATCAGTCTCAAAGATTAATTGTTTTTAGTTTCTTGTATTTGCATCTATATAACCAACAATATTGTTTTCTTGATAAAAATAAATACGATGTGGATATTTACTATTTTCCTTTGCTGGATGCCATTCATCTATATTTATGCTAAAACATTCTCCTAAGATACCTATTTTTTGTATAATTTGTTCGTTCATATATTTGTTAAAAATTCGTTTATCCATATAGTGTCTCCAAATACCTTTTATATAAATTAAATTCTTTATCTTCTTTGTTTATCTGCAAAACATATAAGACTTTTCCATATAAACTTTTTAAATATTTTTCTGGATTACCCTCATATTTTATTTTATTTAAATGGAAGGGTAATCCATACTTTTTAATATAATATATTTCTTTCCTTATTTTCTTTCTGTAATCTCTTGATACTTGCATTTTTTTATTAACAACTATTCCTGTTACTGTTTGTCTATTGTTTTTCTTGATTACATGTATTTTGTCTTTATTAATCTCTAACTTATACTTGTGTAATTCTTTTTTTACAACTTTGATTATATCTGTTGGGTTAAAGTCTCCAGAAAAAGTCATATCATCCGAATATCTGGTGTAAGAAATGTTTTTCTCAAAACATAATCTTCCTATTTTCTCATCAAACTCCTTTAGGACTAAATTCGAAATATAGGCTGACGTTGGAGCGCCTTGTGGTAAGTGATTTTCATATGTACAAAGATAAGTTAATAGTATACCAATTGGCTTTGGAAAATATTCTATTGGAAAACAGGAATTATAAATATCGATAAAATTAATGTGATTGAAAAAATCTTTAATATCTAGTTTTAAGACTGTTTTTTTATTTAGGTGTGGCAAGGCACTCTTTTTCAAAGATATACCTTTGCAGTATGCCTTTGCATATTCAGAAATACTTTTGTTTTCTAAAATGTTGGTTAATATTTGTCTTTGAATATGTTTTAGGGTGGTGCTTGGTTCATAAATAAGTCTTTTCTTTCCATTATGCTTTGGTATTTTATAAATTTTATAATTGTTCTTTATGTTATTACTGATAGAATAAATTTTTATTATTTTTTCTTTATCTGTCAGTTTATTATCTATTAAATTTAGAGATAATAAAAATTCTTTTTCTTGCTCTTTACTAATGTATTTCCACATTTTTATTACCTCCTTTTGGAGCAATACTTATTGATATTGTAATATGGAAATGGGCTTAAAAGCGTAATGCAATGAAGCGTTCTACACAACGTGTAGTAGTGCCCTTTGAAATATTACTATTATTTGATTCTAATTCTTTTGTCCTTTAACGAGTCGCTAAAGTAGGATAAATCCATTCACTATTGCTCTTGATGCTATTATACCATCTATCTTACTACATAGAAAGTTTTTTATTATATAAAAAGAAGTAAATTATTCGTCATTTACTTCTTCATTGTTACCTAATTGTACTAATACTTCACGCGGTTTTGATCCATTAGGTGGCCCAATTACACCACGTTCTTCTAAGAGATCTATAATACGTGCTGCTCTATTATATCCTAATTTAAACCTTCTTTGTAAAAGGGAAGCGCTTGCTTTTTGGGTTTCTATTACAAATTTTACGATGTCATTATATAGTGGATCATCACTATCGGTTGTAGTATCATTATCTATTGAACCACTACTTTTATCATTTGCATCCACTACATCTAGATTTAATAAGGAATCATCATATTGTGCTTTTTGTTGTTCTACTGTATAATCAATGATTCTTTTGATTTCATCGTCTGTTATAAATGAACCTTGAATACGAATTGGAGAATTCATACCGATTGGTAGAAACAACATATCTCCTTTTCCTAATAATTTTTCAGCACCTGTTTGGTCTAATATCGTTCTAGAATCAATTCCTGATCCAACTGCAAATGAGATACGTGAAGGAATATTTGCTTTAATTAAACCTGTGATTACCTCAGTTGAAGGACGTTGTGTTGCTACTATTAAATGAATTCCGGCTGCACGTGCTTTTTGAGTGATTCTTAGAATTGAATCTTCTACTTCTTTAGCAGCTACCATCATTAAGTCGGCTAACTCGTCTATTATAATAACAATATATGGAAGACGGGCTTTTTTTACCTCATCGCCTTTATGTTCTTTGTTCCATTTATCAATATAATCATTATATCCTTCAATATTTTTTGTTTTACTTTCACTAAATACTTCGTAACGTCTTTCCATTTCTGCTACCATCTTAGCAAGAGCAACAGCCGCTTTTTTGGGATCAGTTACAACCGGGCACATTAAATGTGGGATTCCATTGTAAACTGATAACTCGACAACTTTAGGGTCAACCATAACTAACTTTACTTCATCTGGACGAGCTCTCATTAATATAGAACAAATAATTCCATTAACACAAACTGATTTACCAGAACCTGTGGTACCAGCTATTAACATATGAGGCATTTTATTGACTTCACAAACACCAATATCTCCCATGATACTTTTTCCAAGAGGTACCATTAATTTTTTGCTCATAGAATTCATCATTAACTTGCTGCTGATAATTTCATAAAAGCTAACTGGTGTTGCTACTTCATTTGCAAATTCAATTCCTACTGTATTTTTTCCAGGAATTGGTGCTTCTATACGAACATCTTTCTTAGCTAATGCTAAGGCTATTTCTCTATTGATAGATGTGATTTTATTTACTCTGGTACCACTTGCAATTTCAAGTTCATATTGAGCAACAGTGGGACCTATATGAACCTCTACAACTTTACCAATAATTTTAAAATCCTTTAATACTCTTTCTAATGTTTCTATATTTTTTTCAATTATGCCATTATCTGTATCTTTCTGTCTTTTCTTTGGTTTATCCAATATATTTAGGGGTGGCAATTGATAATCCTTGCTAGAAATAAGCTGTTTTTCTTGTATGCTTTTTTCTTCTGTGTTATTTTGATTTATATCTTTTGGAGAGGCTTTTGTTATTTCATCAATACTTGTAATCTTAATGTGTTTGTCATTTTCTTTTGAATCTTCTTCGTTGCCATTACTAATAATAACAGATGACTTTTTCTCTTTTTTAGGTTCTTTTTCTTTTTTGCCTTTTCTTTGACTTACTTTTTCTTTTATAAAATCAATGATAGAAAAACCAGTGAATAAACAAACTCCTGCTATCATCAAAACCCAGGATACTATTTGCATACCTGTGTATGAAAATAGCTTATCAAAAATAATAGCAAAGGTCCCACCTACTATTCCACCACCTACTGCAAACCAATCTTCTAAAACACCATTATTCATAATACCATTGAATGCAGCTACTAATTGATTTATTGTCTCTCTAAATATAATCATCATATTTCCATCGTTTTGTACAATAAAACTTTGATGCATAGTTATTAAAAAACCTAATGTAAAAACATATAAACCAATTAATTTTGTTTCAAAAAAGTCTGGCCATTCTCTTTTTACTAATAAATAGGCTCCTACTATAAATAATACTACTAAAAATACCATATATATAGATCCTACTAAAAAAAGAGCAAATGATGAAATTAATCTTCCAACTGGTCCATATTTACCTATTCCTAGTATTGAACATAAAAGTAGAACTATTCCATATAATTCGGCACTGTATTCAAAGCCTTTTTTTGTTTGTTTTTTCTTTTTTTTCTTTGCCATATTATTACTCCTCACTATGATAATTATAACACTTTGAAATATGAAAAGTAAAATAAAAAGAGCAATTTATGCTCTTGATACGTATTTACCATCACTTGTTGACACTATAATGGTTTCTCCTTCATCGATAAATAATGGAACGCGTACAATGAATCCAGTTTCTACTTCAGCATCCTTTAAAGCGTTGTTAGTGGTATTACCTTTAACAGCAGCTTCTGTATGAGTAATTACTAATTCTACTTTGTCTGGTAAATCTATTCCTAAAACTTCCCCATCAAACATTGTAATATACACTTCTAGGTTTTCTTTTAAGAATTTAGAGGCATCTTTAACAATATCACTAGAAAGCTCTAATTGTTCATAACTTTCCATGTTCATGAAATAATAAATATCATTCATGGTATAAAGATATTGCATCAATTGTTTTTCAATTCTTGCTGTTGCTACTTTTACTCCTGCATTGAAGGTTTTTTCAAAGATTGCTCCAGTTCTTAAATTCTTAAGTTTTGCTTTAACGATGGCAGCTCCTTTTCCTGGTTTAACATGTTGTGTATCCATTACTACATATATTGCACCCTCAACCTCAATTGTGATTCCATTTTTTAAATCATTTGTACTAATCATTCATCTCACTCCTTAAAATTAAAAAATAAGTGTTTAGCTTATTTTTACTTCTTTTCCTTATGTGTTGTATGTTTTCTACATCTAGAACAGTATCTATTTAATTCAAGACGCTCTGTTGTATTTTTTACGTTTCTTGGTACTCTGTAATTCTCCTCGTTACATTCTGTACATACTAGAGTTTTCATTTGTCTATTTCCAACTTTAGCCATTTATATCCCTCCTTACGTCTATAGGTATTATATCAAACTTTTTTAAAAAAGCAAAAGTTTTTTAGCAAATATTATATATTTTTAAAGATGCGTAAAAGCTAATATATGGATATTAGCTTTTTACCACCCAGACTATCTAGTATATGTATATTGATATGACTTCTCTTCAACTGTTGATGTTGTTGGATTATTAGCCATTTCTTCTACTATTTTAGCTGCTTTTTCTTCATTGGTCATTGTATCTGCTTTTTTATCAAATTCTGCCCCTGATACGTTAGGATCTGGAAAGTCTTCGTATGCTCCATTGTTATCTGTTGTTATGCTGCTATCTTCTATTTTGTCAGATACTACTTGTTCATAATCTGGGTTTTCTTCTGTACCTTTATCTACTATTTCAACATATTCATCATCAATATGAATGTTGTCATTGATATCGCTGATTTTATCTCCAGCATTAATATTATTAGCATCATTTTCTGTTTTTTCGTTCTCATATGCTATTTCTTTTTTTGTTTGCTCTGCTTCTTTATCTGCTTGTTGTTGCATTGCCTTTTTGTTTTTCTTTGCTTGTTTTTCGGCAGTTTTTTTAGCTTTCTTATTTTGTTTTTCTATTTTTTTATCAACTTTTTCCTCAGCTTTGGCAACTTTCTTTTTGTCTGTCTTTTTTACAGCCTCTTTTTTACTAGAAGTCTTCTCTTCTGTTGTTTTTGTGTTAGTTGTTGTTTTAGAAATTGTTTTTGTGGATACAGTAGTCTTTGCACTTGATGATTTTGTCATTTTGCCTGTAAAATTACCTTTATCATTGATTTCAAAATGCCATTTTACTCTTTCTTGAAAAGCATCTAGTTGAGATAAATCTCTATATTTATCTTTTACGTTGTACCAACCATCCTTTTTTAATTGAATAATTTTTGCATTTTTAAATTGTCTATATAAAGGATTGTTTTTATCTTCTTCATCTTTAGCATTTCTTGTAAAGTCTGCGGCTCTTTCAAATTTTTCATTAGCAATATTACAAAGACCATTATCATTGAAATATTTAATAACTTTATTAGACATTGTGTGATCAATATCTAAGTTTTGGAACATTATTTCAGCAGCTGCAACCATAGGCATTACCACTAACTTATATCCTTTGATATTGCTTCTAGAATCAGAATGTGCAATACCTATTTCTCTTTCTTCTGGATCTATTTCAAAATCTTTTATTATTTGCTTATAAAATTTATTCACTGCTTCGATTTTTGCTGTTCCTGTTTTTTCTTGTGCATCTAGAAATAAATTATTAATTTTATAATAATACTCCTTACCTTTTTGGTTATTTACTAATTGATCTAAAGATACTGGGTTTTCTCTTGTTTGTAAAACAAAGGCACCCATAAGCTCAAGATTTGCTGATTTAAAATATCCATCTAATTTACTAGGGGTTAATTCGTGCCCATTATACATAGCTTTGATTTCATCTTTTGAAAAATTGTTATATGCCAAATTAAGGGCATTCACTTCGTTCCATTTTAGGGCTGGTCTAATATTCTTTCCTTTTTCACTGTTTTTATTAGCAAAAGACCCATTAAAGAATGTAAGATATCTTCCTATTTTGCTCATTTCTTGTTTTTGTGTTTCGTTTTTAGTCATATTTAGTAGTTTGGAAAAACTCTTTCCTTGGGCTATAGTAACTATATCTTGTTCTGTTAAATCATCTGTTGTAGTATTATCGATTCCTTTAGTTTTTGCTGCAAGTGTAACTCCACCATTTTTCTTATCATCTGTCTTTTTAGTGTTATTACCACATCCTGTTAATCCAAAACCTACTGCTACTGCCATTACTAGCGCAGCTGCTTTTTTTCTGAAGGATTTAAATTTATTTCTAAAAGATCCTGCTTTTTTCTTTGATTTTTTAGAATTTTTTGTTGCTATTTTCTTTTGAGCTTTTTTTGCTTTTCTTCTTTTTATTCTAGATGCTAATTTTCCTTTTGCTTTTTGATATGTTTCTGCTATGGCATCTAAATATGGATGAAGGGGGTCTTCTAGATCAAATTCATCTATCTCATCATCATTATCTTCTAGGATGGTTGACTTCTTATTCTTTTGGTGTCCTTTAGTACCATTTCCTTTTTTTGTATTATTATCTTGAGGTTGAGTTCCTTGTGTAAATGTATTACCTGTTAAATCAATAATCGGTGTTTTATTTTTATCTATTGATTGACTAAATTCTATCTCTTCTACAGTTGATGTTTGACCACCTTTATTATCAACAGAAACTTTCGTAGTTCTAAATTCTTGAAATCTCCTTTCAAATTCTTTACCTGATACATTATGTATTGCTGGTAAATCATCGGGATTTTCAAATTGACTTTTGATTAGGTTGACTAATTCTTTTCCATCTTCAAGTGTTATATTTTTTATACTTCCATCAGCATAGAAAATGCAAGTCTGTGTTAATGGTCCTCTTTCTGATTCAAAGTTATAGAATACTATATTTTTTATTTCATATTTATCCATTTATAATTCCTCCCTTTTTAGGCTTTCTTTTTGGCTCCGGTATAATACCAGCCATTCTTTAATAAACTTGTATCATTATATTTACTCCACTTCGTTTGTGTACTTCCTGCATTTTTTAGTGTTCTTGTCTTCGTACTTTGATAACAAACATTTCCATATAATGGCTCTTTTCGTGTTGCTACTTCTGCTATTGTTATATAATCGTAAATAGGGATTGTTTTCGTAACATATTCTCCACAAGTTGCTGATACAGAAGTTGAAGTTTCGGATGATGTAGAACTACTTGTAGATGATCCGTTTGGTGTTGATGTTGTATTACTTACAGTAGACATGCTTCCGCTATACTGATATACGTTATAGTAATATGTTGGCAATGATGTACATGTATCTTTACAATAACTGTAATTTGCTCCAACAAATTCATAATGAGTAGTTGCTGTATCTCTAGGTGGATTTGCAAATTCTTTTCTACTTGCTACTAGAGTCCAAGAACCAGTAGATCCTGTGGTTGTTGATGTAATATTATTAACTGTTGTATACGTAGTTGTGGTAGTAGTTGCGTAAGTTGTTTTGTTTACTATTACATAATTATACTTAGAACATGATTTTTGTTGATATGAGCCTGTTTGACGTAGTACTTGTCTAGTTTTCTCATATTTTTTATCATATGTTCCAATTTGTTCTTTGCGATTAAATCTTTGGAGTTTTTTCAAACATGTAATATCTTTGTCATTACAATTTATTTCTTTTGTTGTACAGCTTGTTTTACTCCAACTAGACCATGAGGTCCATGCTGAAAATGATGCCCCTGTTGTCTTTTTGTATTCATAAATATATCCAGGTTCTTCTGGTGGAGTTGGTGTTGGTTCATCACTAGGTTTAGGGGTTGGATTGTTAGTAGAATTTGGATTATCACTTGGCTTTGTATTACTTGATCCACCATTATTATTAGTGTTATTGTTACATGGTTTACAACCTTTTATAGAAACTATGGATGTTGGTTTTGATGCTTTTACTTGTACATTTGTTTCTTTCTTTTCACAAATATAGGAATCGCAATATGTATAACATCCTAAATGTACTAATATATAATCTTCTTTTTCACTGTCCTTTAAATTTACTTTTAGTAGGTATTCATCATCTAGTTTTGTTATTTTTACATAACTTTTTTCTATATCACAAGCTTTACCGTTTTTGTCAATTAAAGGTACTAATAATTTTTTACCTATCATGTCCCCTAATGTCATTGTATCCGAGTCTCCAACTTCTTGAGGTAATCTTTCATCGGTATAATAGGATATAGCAGCCTCTTTCATTCGATTCAAATTATCTGCAAATATTTGAGAGGTTAATGGAGATATGTCAGTAGTTTTATTATTATTTTTAATTGTTGGTGTTATAAATTTAGGCAAGAACCATACTAGTAGAAAGACAAATATAACTATTAATATTAACTTTAATAGGAAATCTCTAAATGGAAATCCTCTATCTTCGTATTCTTCTGTATACATATTCAATCGTTCCCCTTTCCGATATATGCAGTCTATACTCTAACATAAAACCTACTAATTGTCAATTTTTTTGTTGATTTCAACAATGGTTGTTCCAGAGTTAAAATTGTCTAATTTATAACTTTTTACTAATTTGTTTTTTCGTAGGGTTTCATGGGTTGTTTTTTTTAAAATTCCACTACCAATACCATGTATTATGAGAACTCTTTCTTTTTTCATTTTATGATTATCCTGTATAAACTCATTAATAATAATCCTTGCGTAGTCTCTATCATATCCATGTAAGTCGATACTGGGTAAATTACTATATAATGTTATCATAATTTAAAACCTCTTCTAACTCTGGTATGGAATATCTGGAACCTACTTTCGTTGTAGATAGTGCTGCAGTTATTGATGCATACTTAATGGTTTCTTTTAGTGGATAGTTCTTCCCAATAAAATATGTAAATGCCCCATGGAATATGTCTCCAGCACCAGTTGAGTCTATTGTATCCACCTTAATGCTAGGAATAATCTCGTAATCATCTAATTTTGTGAAGCTACCACTTTCTTCTAATGTTATTATGATGTTTGTATTAAAATAATTCCTTAAGATTTCATAACAAGCAATACAAGAACTCTTATCTTTTGGATTTATTTTTGTATTTGTAAATTTTTCTGCAAATGTTTTGGAACAAATTATATATGTTACTAATTTACCTAGTTCCTTAATATCTTCATTTGTTTTTTCGGCATCTAAAATACTTATAGCCTTTGGATTATTTAATAATACTTCTTTTGCGCTTTCTGGATGCTCACCATCTATTAAAATTAAATCTGCATCCAAATTTGTCATTTGATTTAATCTTCTTATAGTATTTTTCTTAGATGTGATTATGGTTCTACTACCATTTTTCTTATTAGCAATTATATAACTACTTGTAGTAGAATAGTCTTTTACTTTTTCGATGTATTTAGTAGTTGCCCCAATATGTATGAATTCTTCTATTATTTTGTTTCCATAGTAATCATCTCCTACTGCACTTAAAAGAATAGGATTTAGATTCCATTTGGTTAAAAGATAAGCACCTGTGGATGCGCTTCCTCCACCACATTCTGTAGAGTTTGTTATACGTGTTTTTGTGTTTTCTTTTGGATATTCATCTAATAAAAGTGTTATATCATAGGCAGAGTGCCCAACGCATACTACTTTCATTTTATTCACCTCTTTATTGTATAATTTATTTAAAAAATCCAACTGCTTAGTAGCTTTATACTATCTAAATAAGAATCAGATACTTGTATTCCAGAAATAGCAGGATAGTATATAACAAATACCACTATAAAAAGACATATATATATATAGATTGGAACTAATGAATTTAGTTTATTTACTATGTCTTTAAATAGGATAACTATACTTAGCATGATAAATGGTAAGACTGGAAAATAGTGATATAAGAACATACATCTTCCAATAAATAGATATGGTAACCATAAAGATAATCCACCTACTATAACTAGAAATGTTTCTTTATCTTTTTTTACTATTAATCTTATTAGTATGTATAAAAATGCTATAATTCCAATCCACCATATGGCAATATTACCAATACCTACTATTGTACCATGGTACCCTTCTGCTAATTCTCCTTGATAATACCAAACGGGTTTATAGGATATAGGCCAAGTATACCAGTTTGAAGAAAATGGATGTGTTGCTTCTAAATTAGAATGATAATCATACATTTTTTCAGTTTGAGTTACTATATCTTTCATACTATCGGTATAGGTTACTTGGATATTAGGAAATAACAGATAGCAATTTATATATATTGCTAATGGGACTATTATGTAATAAATTACACATTTTCCTAATAACTTTAACGAAATCAGCCTGTTTTTTACTATATATACAAAGAATATGATTCCCAGTCCTAGTCCTGCAAATAGTCCAGTCCATTTAACAGATGTAGCTGCTCCAAAGAATAGTCCAGACAGGAATAAATGTTTCGTTTTTCTTTTATTGTTGCTATCTATATATTTATACATATAATAGTAAGATAACATAATAAATAAAACTAAAAGACTATCAACTGTTCCCATACGAGTTTGTACAAAGTGGAAGGTATCAAAAGTCATAAGTAAGGCTCCTAGAGTTGCTAATGTAGTGCTTTTAAACATGTTCTTACAAAATAAATACATTACAATAATCATTAAAATTCCAGCTAGATTTCCCATTAACCTATAATAAAATGGTGCCATAGTATGAAAAAGTTTTATTGGGATTGCTTGGATTAATTTCCCAAGTGGTGGATGAACCCATTCATAGGCTTCTAACCCTTTTGTATATTCATAGGCGGTTCTTGCAAAATAAATTTCATCAAAATAAGTTGAATTCATATAACTGATTGTTTTTGGGGTTATATCTTGCTCATCTATTAGACCATTTTTATTCTTCTTATTATTTAATACTTTATCTACTTTTATCCTGTTTTTACTATTATCATATAAAGTGATACTTCCTAAGGTGGCTTTATCTATAGATTTTATTTTCAAATACTTTGCTTTTTTTAAAATTTTTTCTTCGTTCCAACTAAAGGAACCATTTCCTGTGAATTCATTTATATAATAATAATCTTTATTATTGTTAGATACATAAAATTGGTAGTTACCATTTAATTCTCCGTTAAAAAATTTAATTTTAATTATATCACTATCTTCTCTTAACTCTAATATAACTTCTTCATTTTTGTTGAATGTATAAAATGTTTGTGGGTTTTTAAATGACCCTAAGTTAATAAATGATAAAATACTATAAAATAAAATGATTATTCCAAGTATAATAAAGTCTATTTTAGTTATTTTTTTTGTTTTATAATTTAAACCTTTATTCATATAATTACCTCTTTTATTTAGTATAACATATTTTGTAAATAAATAAGATGTTTTATGACAGTATCGTATACACTATATTTTAAAATATATAACCTTTACTACATTATTTTGCCAATTAAACATTTTGTATGTGAATGTCATAAATTCAAACATTTAAAAGCTAAGTTTATGTTAGTAAAATGTTTACTTGATTTTATAAAATCATAACAAAAAAGAATATCAAAAATTGACACTCTTATCTCGATTCATTTGATATAGTTTTTGATCAAGAATGATTTTTTTATTTTTCACTTATTTTATAATCTTTTTCTAATGGTTTAATAATCTCATTATAAGCATCATCAAAACTTTGGTATCCATACGTATAAGATTGATTAGTAGAATCAAAATAATATTCTGAAACTTTTATCATTATCGTTAAATAATAAACCAGCACCACAATTAGGATACTTTCTTTCAACTAAAAAGACCAAGATTTTGAGATCCTAGTCTAATTTAGATATAAATATTTAATTTTAATACTTTTTTAACCTATAATTTAAATCACTTTCTAAATACAAATTAATATAATTATTTCCAGCAATTATATGGCTTGAGACCGATCTATTTGTTCACATTTTCGCGTATAGCAGCTTGTGCAGCAGCAAGACGAGCTATTGGTACTCTAAATGGGGAACATGATACATAAGTAAGTCCTATTTTATGACAGAATTCAACGCTTGATGGGTCTCCTCCGTGTTCTCCGCAAATACCAAGCTTAATATCTGGCCTTGTTTTTCTTCCTTTTTCCACTGCCATTTCTACAAGTTGTCCAACACCATTTTGATCAAGTTTTGCAAATGGATCTGATTCATAAATTTTATTTTGATAATAACTATCTAAGAATTTTCCTGCATCATCTCTTGAAAATCCAAATGTCATTTGTGTCAAGTCGTTTGTTCCAAATGAGAAGAATTCAGCAGATTCTGCTATCTCATTAGCAAGTAGTGCAGCACGAGGAATTTCAATCATTGTACCAATATGGTATTCAATACCCGAGTTCTTTTCTTCTTTTACCTTCTCTACAGTTTCAACTACTACATTTTTAACGAAGTCTAATTCTTTTTTCTCTCCTACAAGTGGAATCATAATTTCTGGGATTATATCATATCCATCCTCTGCTTTTACTTCAATTGCGGCTTCCATTAAAGCTCTTGTTTGCATTTTAGCAATTTCTGGATAAGTTACAGCAAGTCTACAACCACGATGACCCATCATTGGATTAAATTCGTGCAAGTCAGCACATTTTTGTTTTAAGTGTTCTACTGTTACATTCATCTCTTTAGCTAAAGCTTTAATATCTTCTTCAGCAGTTGGTAAGAATTCATGAAGAGGTGGATCTAAGTAACGAACAGTCATTGGAAGTCCCTTAAGTTCTTTGTACATTGCTTTAAAATCATTTTTTTGGAAAGGGATAAGCTCATTTAAGGCTTCTTCACGGGATTTGACTGTTTCAGATAAAATCATTTTTCTAATTTTTGGAATTCTATCTTCATCAAAGAACATGTGCTCTGTACGACAAAGTCCAATTCCTTCAGCTCCTAATTTTATAGCGTTAGCTGTATCTCTTGGATTATCTGCATTCGTTCTAACTTTTAAGGTTCTAGCCTCATCTGCCCAGGCCATAATACGTCCGAAATTTCCTGAAACACTAGCTTCTTCTGTTTCAATGTCACCATCATAAATTTTACCAGTAGAACCATCAAGAGAAATAAAATCTCCTTTTTTATAAGTTTTACCATTTAATTCAAAAGTCTCGGCTTCTTCATTGATTTTAATATCTCCACATCCAGCAACACAGCAAGTTCCCATACCGCGGGCAACAACTGCAGCGTGCGAAGTCATTCCTCCACGAACTGTTAAGATACCTTGTGCAGCAATCATACCTTCAATATCTTCTGGAGTTGTCTCAAGTCTTACTAAGATAACTCTTTCTCCTTTGCCTCCAATACCTTCAATCTTTGCTTCATCTGCAGTAAATACAATCTTACCAGATGCGGCACCTGGACTTGCTGGAAGTGCTTCTCCTATTACTTCTCCTTTAGCTAAAGCTTCTTTGTTAAAAGTTGGATGTAATAATTGATCTAGAGATTTAGCATCAATTCTAAGTACAGCTTCTTGTTCTGTAATCATTCCTTCATCTACTAAATCACAGGCAATTTGAATTGCAGCTTGTGCTGTTCTTTTACCATTTCTTGTTTGTAGGAAATAAAGTTTTCCTTCTTGAATAGTAAATTCCATATCTTGCATATCACGATAGTGATCTTCAAGTTTTTGAGCTAATTCCATAAATTCTTCATAACATTCAGGCAAGTCTTGTTCTAGTTTAGTAATTGGTTGTGGCGTACGAACACCAGCAACAACATCTTCACCTTGCGCATTAATTAAATATTCTCCATAAATTCCTTTTTCTCCGGTGGATGGATTACGAGTAAAGGCAACACCTGTACCTGAGGTATCTCCCATATTTCCAAATACCATAGATTGGACATTTACTGCTGTTCCCCAATCTCCTGGAATATCATTCATGCGACGATATACGATTGCTCTTGGATTGTCCCATGAACGAAACACTGCTTTAACAGCTCCCATTAATTGTTCATTTACATCTTGTGGGAAATCTTCTCCATTCATTTCTTTTTTATATACTTCTTTAAATCTTTTTACTAACTCTTTTAAATCATCTACAGTAAGCTCTGTATCAAATTTAATACCTTTAGCTTCTTTTACTTCATCAATTATTTTTTCAAAATAAGATTTTGGAACTTCCATAACAACATCTGAATACATTTGAATGAATCTTCTATAAGAGTCATAGGCAAATCTTTCATTACCTGTTTTTTTAGCAAAACCTTCTACTGCTTCATCATTAAGACCTAAGTTAAGAATAGTATCCATCATACCTGGCATAGAAGCACGTGCTCCACTTCTAACAGATACTAATAATGGATCATTAACATCTCCAAATTTCTTTCCTTGAATTTCTTCAATCTTTTTTAAAGACTCAAAGATTTGATTTTCAATTTCTTTAGAGATTTTTTTACCATCATTATAATACTGTGTGCACGCTTCTGTTGTTACAGTAAAACCTTGTGGAATTGGTAATCCTAAGTTAGTCATTTCTGCTAAATTAGCTCCCTTTCCCCCTAAAAGATTTCTCATTTCAGCGTTACCTTCACTGAAAAGATATACATATTTTCCCATATGATTCCTCCTTATCGTATATATTAAGTATAGCATACTAATTAAGTTATACAATTGTTTTTTTACTCTTTTATACAAAAAGAACTACTATATTTTAATCTTTTAGTAGTTCTAAAATTCTATTTTTTTCAATATAACCAACTTCTTGTTTTGTTAATTTTCCATCTTTAAAGACGATTAATGTTGGAATAGATAAAACTTTGTATTCTCTGGCAATATTTTCGAAATTATCTACATTTACTTTAATTACAGTGATATCCTCTTTTTCTTTAGCAATTTCTTCTAATATAGGTCCAATCATTTGACAAGGTCCACACCAGTCAGCATAAAAATCGACTAATACTGTTCCTTTTGCGATTAATTCATTGAAATCTTTCTCATTTTCTAAATGTTTCATATTTTTTCCTCCTCTTATTGTCTTTTTCTTATTATACACTAATTTATTATAATTATTTTTCATATTCTGATACATTATCTTATTAATTTCTTTTTTATTATATATTTTGGAGAGTGTTTTTACTAATTCAAAATTAATATTATCATAATTGTATATAGAAAGCTCGCCATATTCAGGATCTACTTCTTTACAAAAGTTCATATCGTCAGTTGCTACTCCTACGTAGTCTATTCCTACAATGTTTACAATATGATTTATATGCTTTAAATAATAATCTTTCTTTTCTTGTTCTGTTACCTTATATCTTTCTTCTTGTGGAACTATAAAGTTTCTATTAGAAAAAACACCAACTATTCCATTAACTTCTTTTAGTCTTTTTAGCTGTTCATCTGTTAAATTACGATCTCTATTACAAAGGCTTTTTGCGTTTGAGTGGCTAGCATAAATGATTACATCCTCTTCTTTTTGATTTTCTTTTATATAATCTACTATATCGTAGAAAGATTTTTCATTTGTATGGGATAAGTCGATGGCTATTTTTAATGCTATAGCTTTATCTAATAGACGTTTTCCTTTTTCTGTTAAACCCATATCACTTTTGGATCCCGATGCATATTTGTTTTTCTCATTTCTAACAGGTAAAATACTTCGAAGGCCTAAATGGTATAATTTCTCTAAATCTTCAATCTCTAAATAGTCACATCCTTCAATACTATAAATCACCTCAGTATTGGGAAGAAAAGTTTCTACTAGTTGTTTCGCTATTTTAAACATTTCTATAATGCTAACATTTTCTTGATAATACTTAGGATGTAATTCTTGAATCATCTCTTCCTTATTTGCAAAATAGAGATTAGCAATCACTCCCTTTATATTACTATCATTATATGCCTTGCACCACTTTTTAAAGGCAGTAAAATCTTTTTTTAAATAAGCAATATAGGCTGTTGTTAATAGGTCATAGTGCATATCAAACATAGGGTCATCTCCTACTTATATTTATTTATAACTGCTTCTGTTCCCTTAACACTATTTAATTTATCTAATACAATTAGTTGCTCTACTGTTTTTGGTGTTACAATCTTATATTTTAACATAATATCTAATGCTTTTAAGTTTGCGTCATTTGTTGATATTTCGTTTTTGGATAGATTATCACCTAAGTCATATATTTCGGTTATTGAATTAGTTATATTGCTGGTGCTTTTGGAAATAATAGGACTATTATATATTATTTTATTAGCTAATGCGCTTTCTGTTATCATTGATGTGCCTTTTAAGGGAATCATTAATGTTAATAAAACAATAAATGTTATAATATATCCTTCTATGAAAGCGATGATGAATCCAATAATTTTAGATGGTAATAATAATACGATAGTCATATTTACTAATTTTTGTGCTATACCAGACAACTTTAATACTATAGCATAAATGCTAAATAAAATACTATAGATTATAAAGAAGGCAATTAGTTGATACATTAAAATATTTAATGTCACTACACCTTTTAAATTTCCGGTAAAATTAAAAAATGGTAAGTATTTACATAAGATATTTCCTAAATATCCTTTTAATGAAAAAGCAATTACAAATACTAAAATTATTCCGACTAGAGAAACAGCTTCCTTAATTGCTCCTTTTTTAAATCCAACCAGACCTGCCATTATTAATAGTAATACTATTATAATATCAATTATATTCATGTTTACAACTCCTTACTCTTTTATTATAAACTATTTATTTAAAATATGCTATAATGTTTTTGAGGTGTTAATAATGAATGTTGTTATTAAAGTAAATGATGAAATTAAAGAAAAAATGATTGAATATTATAAAGATAAAATAAGGGATAAAAAAATACCCTATGCTATTTTCCAAGCCCAGGAAGAAGATACTGTCATTACTCTATATGAGTCTGGAAAGTGTATGTTTCAAGGGACGAGTGCTGATGTTGATGCTGCTATGTGGGGAGTTCAATTAGAAAATACTAAAGAGAAAAAGGACAAACAAAAAGAAGTTAATAAAAAGTACTATTATTGTGATTCAGTTGGATCGGATGAGGTTGGAACTGGAGACTATTTTGGTCCTATTGTTGTCACTGCCTGTTATGTTAGAAAAGAAGATATAGAATTTTTAGAGAAACTCGGCGTTGGAGATTCTAAAAAGATTGATGACAAGAAAATATTAAAGATTGCTCCTGAGATTGCTAAAAAGATTAAGTATCGCAGTATGATTCTTAGTAATAAAGAATACAATGAAAAATATACTAAAGATATTAATATGAACAAGATAAAAGCTATTATGCATAATAAAGTTTTATATCAGTTAATGCAAGAAGAACATCCTAGTGTTGATTATATTATCGTAGATGAATTTGCAAGAGAAGCAAGATATTATGAATATATAAAAGATGTTCCCACTATTCAAAGAAATATAACTTTTATGACGAAAGCAGAAGATAAGAATTTAGCTGTGGCGTGTGGATCTATTATTAGTAGATATTTATTTTTAAAAGAATTCGATAAGCTCTGTGACTCTATTCATATTCCTCTTCCTAAGGGAGCTGGACGTGATGTAGATACCATTGGTGAAGAAGTAGTTGAAAAGTATGGGAAAGAAAAATTAAAAGAGATTGCTAAAGTGAATTTTAAAAATACAGAAAGAATGCTACATACAATGATATATTAAAAGTACTAGAAGTTCCTAGTACTTTTTCATTTGCGTGTTTTCTTTTGGTTTTTCTATTTCATTAAGCATATTTTTTAATTCTAAATTATTGTCGAATACATTCTCTTGATCTTTTTTATCAGGTGTGATTTCATATGGAAAAGATCTATTTCTTAAAGTGGTTTGTTGGCGTTTTAAACTATCTTTATAAGCATCTACAAACGTTTTATCATCTTGCCAGTTTCTTGTTTTTACATTGGTTATCGCATCAATTATTACTTTATTGCTAATCTCTTTATTAGTTTTAGAAACAATATATTTTCCTACTTCTGTTAAAAATTTCTTATAAAACGCTTCGTCTCTATCTAAAATATTTACCTTCTCATACTTTTCTAATTTTTTATATTGTTCTTTATCTAATCTCTCAAAAGTATCCATAATTTCTAAATATACTATATGATATGAATAATTTAAATTTTTCTTAAAGTCTTCCTTATGAAAGTTCCAACTACTTCTCATCTCCATCTTTAAAAATGTATTTATTTTGTCTACAAACTCATTCATGTTGTGAACGTCGAAAATTAAATCTTTTCCTGTTAAGGAAAACATTTCCTTAGCTTTTTGCATACTATCATGAGTTAATAACATATGTGTATAAGTATCCCCTTCTAAATGATTATTATCCCAGGTTGGATCGGCTATATAATAACCATCTATATTATATTTATCGTCTTTTATATTAACTAATAATCTTGCGTGTCCACCTTTTAAATCTACATCCTTATTCATGTTGTTTTCTGTTTCTGCTTCAAATATAGTAGTTGAATACTCACAGGATTCTATTCCAATTTTTTCTAATAAAACTTCTAAAAGCTTCGCATATCCAACACAAACCATATAGTCATTATCAAGTATATATTTTAAATATCTAGACTGTTTTAGATCTTCCGGATTTTCTTTATATTCTTTATACTTTTTTACAATATTATATACTTCAATATATTTTTCAAAAGGTGAAAGATTTGAATTTTTGATATCTTTAATTAAATTATCTAATGTTTCTTCTTCTTTTATATATTCATCTAGAGAATACTCCTGTAAGTCATAACTTAAATTTATTTCTATATTTGATAGATTCTTAAGTTTTGGTAATTCACTTTTGAAATTTTTTCTATTTTTTATGTCTATTTGAATAGTATATTTTCTTCCTAAACTATTTATCTTTTCTAATTTGTTAGTCAAGTTACTCCAATCTTCCTTTTTGGATGGAGAAGGAGATATATGTATGATTGCCTCTTTTGATAAAAATTTTAAGTTTTTAATTTCTTTATCACTAATGTTACTATCTATTACAATGTTATTAATTGTTTCAAGATCTTCTTTTGTATAAATTCCTACTAAATTTTTATCACATATTTTTTCTTTCACGTCATCCTTTTGTTGATGTGCAGTAATATAGGATTTTCTTATTTTCTCTTTTTGCTCTTCTGTTAGGTTTGTATTTATAAAATCTATATCAATTCTTTTTTCTAATAATCTATCTAAAAATGATTCATCAAAAGAATAGTCATGAATAGTTGCACAATACTCTTCATTTAACTGTTGGTCCCAAATCGCTTTAACTATTCTTTCTTTATTCTTTAAAAAGATATCTTTACTCATATAAGAATCTGAAAAAGCCACAATTTTACTAATACAAATTGGGTGTTTTGTATCGACAAAAGTTATTTGAAGATTCTTCTTTTTTGCAATTTCTTTCAGATGTGAATCTATTTTATAATCATCATTTTCTCCTATTAAAAACAAATTGGAGGTATCTATTTCATTGTTTTCTATTTTCCTAATAAATTCATCTATGTTATTATAAAAATCAAAATTATCTTTTTGATTAGTATCCCATATATTAATATTTTCCATAATTAATTTTTCACCTATCTTTAGCATTATTATACTATCCATAAAATAATTAAAAAAGAAAAAACACCATATTTGACGTTTTCTATGTAAACTATTTTATATTCCTAATTCAAATTTTAATTGAGGGTTTTTCTTTTTTATTAATTCTTTTGGATAGTCAGTTATCTTTATATCGTCTGGTGTAAAATCATAGAAATTTTCTATATCTGGATTAAGTTCTATATCTGCTTTACAATTAACAGGCTCTCTATTTAGCATCTCAATGGCTTGGTCTATATGTCTATCATATAATTGAACATTAATTGGTTTCCAAGTAAATGTTCCTGGCTCTAATTCTAACTCTCTTGCGACCATTTTTTGAAGAACTACATATTGTACTTGATTAATACATCCTGCTGTTGCAAAATCACTAGATCTTTGGACCATTGTCATATCTAAGTAATCTTTCCCATCCCATTCATGTCTTACATTCCAGATTGTTAGAAATGCACAAGGTTTTAATCCATGAGGTTCTTTGAAATCATCTTCTTGCCATAAACTAGTAATGTTTCTTCTACCATCCATATTCTTTTTAATTGCATCAATAACTTGTTCTTTTAATAGATTATGTTTTCTAACTGTTTCTCCATAACAAGATCCTATTATTGGGTGACCTTTTTCATTTAAAATATAATTCCCATCTTTATCTCTTAATGCCCAATCATTCCACCAGTTATGTATTTTATGATCTATATCCCAAGTGTTTCTTCCAAGTAATTCATCAAATTCTACTAAATCATTACTTTCTTTTTGATAGATCCACATTATTTCAGCGATTGTTGCTTTTGTTGCGATAGGTCTTAGTGTGATCATTGGAGACTCTCCACGTGATAAATCATAAGTACATTCCACTCCACTGTTAACACTAATGGTGTGCGCTGGTACCCATATTTCCACTCCAGTTTCTTTTTCTTTAACTTGTTCTTTTTCTCCTACACAGATTTCCTTGCCATCACTTGTTTTTACGATACCCTTTCTTGAATCAATTGTGTAATACATCATAATAATTCGTCTTTTTTAAAGATAATATATTTTCTCCTAAATTATATTTTTCTAAATTAATTCTATTAATATTTATTTGTTTCATGTTACCTTACCTCCCATATAATTTTATTATATATCATCATTACTTTTTCAACAAGAAAAAAGATAACTTATTCATAGTCATCTTCTTCATCATAATCACTGCTATACCATTCATCTTGATTTTTAATAATTTTATCTATGTTTGCTTGTTGTGTTTTTATAGTAAGTTTTACTGTAGAATAGTTAGAATATGTATATAATTTATGATTCTTTAAATCTTTTATAATTGAATTTATTATTTTTTTACCATTAAACGATTCATTATAATCACAATCTATCATATATGCGGTATTTTCTATTCTAAGCGACATTTTATTACAGCAATTTTCGTTATATTCTACTTTAACTAAAACTTCATTATTTAAATTCTCATCTGCAATATATTCTATATCATCATATACTTGATGAAATTTTAAATCATCAGTCATTGGTATTTTTTCTTCAATAGATGCTTTTTTATACTCTGCTGGTGAATCATTGATGATATTCAGATTTATAAAATACCAAATGGATAACCCTAGTCCAATAGATCCTAATACTAAGGATGTAATAAATGTAATAATTACTCTTCTCTTACTATATTTTAGATTAAATGTAAAATTTAGTATTAACTCTATAATTAATATTGATAAAATAGTTCCAGCAATTAAACAAATAATAGGGCCTAAAAGAAGTACACCTTTAAATATCATTATTACTAATAATATCAATCCAATTATTAGTGATACCATTGTGATAACTACTGGTATTAAGAATAGTAATAAACAAAATTTTATAAATATAGTTATTAATTTTACTAATATATCAGTAAGTGTATTTTCGCGTATTGTTTTTGTGATTACTTTTTGTGTTTTTTCTACTACTTTATCTTCTTTATTATCCTCTGTATTTATATTTTCTTTTATTTCTTTGGTTTCTATTTCACTATATTCATCTAAAAATTTAATTTTAAATATATATAGGAATGCTATAATCGCTAAAACTACATATATACCATTAAAAATAAAATCACATAAACTACTAAAGAAATTACTAATATAATTATTATTTACATAAAATGCATTACTAATAGTTCCTTCTATTAATTGGAATGGAATACTGAATAATAATATGATTATAATGATTAATATTATTTGGGCAATTATTTTGATTATTTCTTTAAATGATTTTTGTTCAAATAGTCTTACTGTTTTTTCAATATAAGACATTGCCTCTTTAAATATATTTTTAACTATACTACTAGCCTCTTTTTTTTCTAATTCTTCCTTAATATCTTTATTAATTAAAGAATCTAAATCACAATTAAATATTTTACATATGGATACTAATTTATCCATTTCTGGATAGGATATACCTGATTCCCACTTTGAAACCGATTGTCTTGTTACTCCTAACTGTTCTGCTAGTTGTTCTTGACTTATCTTTTTCTCTTTTCTTAATTTTTGTAAGTTTTCTCCAAACTTCACTTTCCTCACCTCGCCATAATCGTACTATGTTATGCGGTTGCACTCTACCAATTTTTAGTTGTTTTTTGTAACTTTTTGGTTGCATTTAATTAAATTATACCAAAAAAGAAGGTATTTTATCCTTCTATTTATTATTTTTTTGTATGTTTTTTCTGTTTTTGCTCATTGGGTTTATTTTCCTTTTCTTTTGCAAATTTATTTTTTATTAATTTTTTTATTGTTTCTTTTTCTACTCTTCTAAGGTCGCCTTCAAGATATGCCTTTCGAGCCTCTAAATATATATTTTTAATATTTGGATACCCTTCTTTTTTAATAAAGTTTTTAATATTATCCTTATCTTCTTGTGTTAATTCTCTGTCTATGATAATTATTTTAGCCTCGTCGATTTCTTTATAATTTACGCTTATCATTTTTTTCTCATTTGCTCTTTTAAACAATTTAGCTTTACATAATATTTCTTTATTATATCTATAAAATGATATGACATCTTCAATTGGTCTATTTGTTATTGCATAATAATCGATTAGCGTAAAATTATTTTTTCTTGGATCATATCGTTTTAAATATGAACCAATTTCATTCATCTGATTTAAAAAGAATATTTTTCCTTTGTTTAATTGTTTTCCCACTTCCTTATATAAACCTTCATCTACTTGTTTTAAGTTTTCTATAGCTTTATCAAAAAAAGTTGGTTGAATACTTTTAATAGAACAGTATTTTTCTCTACTCACTTTACTTTCTAAAAAGTCCTTAGCAATAAATAAGGATTCATACATGGATTGTCTTTCTTCTTTTGCTTTTTTTAATTCTTCCTCTGTATAACCATTGTGATAAATTTTATATATTTCATCTTTTAATGTATTGTAAATATTTTGATATGCCCCTATTATAACAGTATATAAATTTTTATTTATATTTCTTGCTCGTGTTGTATTTTGCTTCTCTAAATGAATATAATTTATACTCATATAATTGATATAATAGTTTTCTATGGTGCCTACTTGTTTCCCCTCTAAAAGATCCATTAAGTAACTGTTTAATATAATATTATTTGAGTCTTGACCATCATATACTGAACTACCGATCATTAGATAACCAGAGGTTATTCTATTATTATCATCGTTTGAACATAGAATCGAAAAATCTTCTGCATAATCTGCTTTAATTATTGTAGCCCTTGGATTATCAAGATTTTCTCTTCTGATTTTAAAACAGATCTCATCATAAATTTCTGTTTTTTTCATTTCCTCTTCTGTATGTGTAATCCATACTAATCCATTACAAAACAGATGATTCATATACATGTTTATATACTTTTCAAATAGTTTTTCTTTTTGATTTTTATCTAGATCTCTGCTTATTCTTTGTACCCTTTTTTCTAAAATTACTATTTGTTCCTCTAGAAGGGTCTTTATTTTTTTAGAGTTTATATTCTCTTTATTGTTCAATTGATTTATAGTTTTTTTTAAAATAATTTCTTCGATCCTTAATGTTTCTTTCACTAAAAACTTTTCTCTTATTGGTATATCTACAAATTTTAGAAATTCTTTATAATCTTTTTCTTTTAAGATCTTATCTATATTAATTTCCATGCCCGTTCTCCTTCGTGATACATATTATACTATAAATACTCTTTATAATCAAATTCTCTATTACGATTTACATTAATCTAGCTATACTTATTTAACTAAAATAAACTTCTTTTTATCTTACTACAATAAAAAAGACAAATTAGAATTATTTGTCATTTTCTTTTGTAAATTTATTAAACTTACTTGTTTCTGGTGTATCTAAATCTGTTTTTGATAATTTATCTATTAGGGATTTTTGTTCACGTGATAATTTTTTTGGAGTATATACTTTAAATACTACATACATATCACCTTTTCTTTTACGATAGTGGTTATCTACTCCCTTACCACGTATTCTTTGCTTATCTCCACTATTTGTACCAGCTGAGATATTTAGTTTTACATTTCCATAAAGTGTTGGAATTTCCTTTTTGCAACCTAAAATTCCTTCTGTTATGGTTAATGGTACTTCTAAGTAGATATCATCATTATCTCTTATAAAGTAATCATGTTCATCTACTACAAACTCTAAATATAAATCTCCATTAGGTCCTCCATTTGCGCCAGGATTACCCTTACCAGTCACCCTTAACCTATCTCCAGTATTAATACCAGCTGGGACATTAATAGTGATTGTTTTGTTCTTTTTGATTTTTCCTTTGCCTTTGCAATGACTACATTTTGTTTTATATGTTATTCCTAAACCTTTACAATCAGGACAAGTGCTTTTTGATAAAAAGGAACCTAATATTGTGTGTTGTTCTGAAGTAATCGTTCCACTACCATGACAAGTTGAACATTTTTCTTCATCAAAACCACCTTTACCATTACATTCTTCACAATCTTCAACTACATCTAGATTAAATTTCTTTTCTGTACCATAGACAGACTCTTCAAAATTCACATCCATACGCATTAAAACATCACTTCCGCGAGTGGCTCTAGTTCTTCCAGATGAAGAACCTCCTCCAAAATTGAAGCTTGAAGAAAATCCTCCAGCTCCACCGCCAAATATGGAATCAAATATATCTGTAAAATCAAAGTCAGCTGATTCGAAGCCACCAAAACCTCCGAAACCATTTGCCCCGCTGCCTCCTACTCCAGCATGACCATATTGATCATACATTTTACGTTTTGACTCATCTGATAAAACAGAATAAGCCTCCTGTGCTTCTTTAAACTTTTCAGCGGCATCTGGATTATCTTTATTCAAATCTGGATGGAACTCTTTTGCTTTTTTACGAAAGGCACTTTTAATCTCTGCTTCACTTGCAGTCTTAGATACACCTAAGACGTCATAATAATCACGTTTATCTGCCATATCTTCACCTCACTACTTCTCATAATAAACTTTTTTGAATTTATCTAAGGTTTCCTTGAAAGTATTCATTGCACTTTCAAAGACTTTAGTGTCACATAAATCAATATCAATTATTTTTAATACTTCTAATGGATAATCTCTTCCTCCGGATGCTAAAAATTCTATATATTTTTCTTTAAATCCCGGAGTGTTTTTTATGATGTTTTCTGCAACATAACAAGAAATCGAAAGACTCGTTGCATATTGGTATACATAAAATGGAGTATAGAAATGGGGTATTCTTAACCATTCATATCTAATTTCATTATCTACTACAACATTTTTACCAAAATAGTCTTTGTTTAGCTTATAATACATATCACATAAATAATCACTTGTTAAAACATTTTTATTATCTACATAATCATGTGCATTTTTTTCAAATTCTGCAAACATTGTTTGACGAAATATAGTTGCTTTAAATAAGTCTAATTTTTCATTTAAAATATTTAATTTTTCTTCTTTACTTGTAGAATTTTCATACATATAATGGCTTAATAATAATTCATTAGTAGTTGATGCTATTTCTGCTAAAAAAATCGGATAATCAGCGGTTATATAAGGATTATTTTTAGCTGTATAATAACTATGCATTGCATGCCCTAATTCATGTGCTATTGTTGATACATCATTATAAGTATTTGTATAATTTAGTAAAACATAGGGATGTGTATCATAGTTTCCTATTGAATAGGCTCCACCTCTTTTTCCTTTGTTTGGATATTTATCTATCCAGCCATCAGCAAAGGCACTTTTTAAAACTTCTGTATAATCATTACCTAATATACTTAAAGCATTTATTACTAATTCTTTTGCCTCATCAAACGAATATTTTTTCTCATTTTCTTTTGTAACATTTACATAACCATCATATAGATGAAATTCATCAAGTTTTAGAATATCTTTTTTTATATCATAATACTCATATAGAGTATGTAGATTTTCTCTTACTACTTGAATTAAATTGTTATATAACTCAATGGGAATATTTCTGGGTTTTAAATACATTTCTATTGAACTGTTGTAATTTCTAAGTCTTGCGGTTATTGCGTCATAATTAACAGCAGTATTATAGGTAGAAGTAAGTGTGTTTTCTACTCCCTTATAAGTTGTATACATTTTATGAAAGGCCTCTTTCCTTACCTTTCTATCTTTTGATCTGATAAAATTTGTATAATTTGTTTCAGTTAATTCTTCCTCTTCCTTTTCCTCATTTTTAATTGTACCAAATCTTAAATCGGCATTTATTAAATAGGACGAAGCATCTTCACTTGCTCCTAAAACTGGGGCATAAGCTGATAATGTTTTTTCTACTTCTTCAGATAAAGTATGATCTTTCGTTATAAGTATACAATCAAAGAAATATTTATAAGGCGCTAAAAATTCTTGTTCCTCTATGTACTGGTAAATAACCTCCTTATCTGTTTTTAAAATTTTAGGTATAATTGATGCAGTTTTTTCATTGTACTCTGCATAGAGATTTGTAATTTTCCCTAATAATTCTTGATAAATACTGTTTGCTTTGTCTTCGTCACTTTTACAGTTTGCATAGATAAATAATTTATCTAATGTTCTAGAAGTTATTTCATCCTGCATAAAGAATTTTTTAAAACTTTCAGAATTTTCTAGAAATTTTTCTTCTAATTCTACTAACTTATCTAATTCTAATTTTGCTTGGTTTAAATCTTTATTAAACTCTTCTGTATCTTTATAAATAAGTTCTATATTCCATTTATCGTTACTGCTAATTTCATTTCTTGTTTTAATTTTATCCATTTTATTCTCCTATTTATAATATGAAGAAGTAGTCGCAGTTGGCTACTTCTTACATCTTTTGTTTTTATTCTTCTTCTATATCTGCTTCTTGAACATCATCATCTTTTTTAGATTTCTTATCTTTTTTAGATTTTTTATTTTCTTTTTCGTCTGCTTCATTACTTTCTTCTGCTTGTCTTTCTTTTGCTGCTTGTTCATATACTTTTGAAGCTAGAGCCATTGCTTTTTCTTGAAGTTTTTCTTTTTCTTCTTTGATTTTATCAACATCACCATCTTCTAAAGCTTTCTTCAAGTCTTTGATTAAGTCTTCTGCCTGTTCTACTTCTTTCTTATCCGCTTTATCTCCTAAATCTTTAATAGCTTTTTCTGTTTGGAAAACCATTTGTTCTGCTTCATTTTTAATTTCAGCTTCTTCTTTACGTTTTTCATCAGCTTCTTTATTTTCTTCAGCCTCTTTACGCATTTTTTCAATTTCCTCATCAGAAAGATTAGTACTTGATGTGATTGTAATTGATTGTTCTTTATTTGTTCCAAGATCTTTTGCGGTAACGTTTACTATACCATTTGCATCAATATCAAATTTAACTTCGATTTGTGGAACTCCACGTGGTGCAGGTGGAATGTTTGTAAGTTGGAATCTTCCTAAAGTTTTATTGTCGCTTGCCATTGGACGTTCACCTTGTAATACGTGAATATCTACAGCAGGTTGATTATCAGCAGCAGTTGAGAATACTTCTGATTTTGAAGTTGGAATTGTTGTATTTCTTGGAATTAATGTTGTCATAACACTACCTAATGTTTCAATACCAAGTGATAATGGTGTAACATCAAGTAATACGATATCATTAACATCTCCTGTTAATACTCCACCTTGAATAGCAGCTCCCATAGCAACAACCTCGTCTGGGTTAACTTCACGAGATGGCTCTTGTCCAAGTTCTTTTGTAATTAAGTCATATACCATTGGTACACGAGTAGATCCTCCAACAAAGATAACTTTATCAATATCTTTCTTAGTCATCTTAGCATCCTTTAATGCTTTCTTAACTGGATCTAGGGTTGATTCTACTAAGTCTCTAATTAAATCTTCAAATTTAGCACGAGTTAATGTCATGTCTAAGTGAAGTGGTTCTCCATCATCACCCTTAGCAATAAATGGTGCAGATACTTGCGTAGATACCATGCCGGATAAATCTTTCTTTGCTTTTTCTGCTGTTTCTTTTAGACGTTGCATAGCCATTGAATCTTTTGATAAATCAATACCATTATCCTTTTTAAATTCACTAACTAAGTAGTCAATTATTCTCTCATCGAAGTCATCTCCACCAAGCTTGTTATTACCATTAGTAGATTTAACTTCAAATACACCATCTCCAAGTTCTAGAATAGAAACGTCGAATGTACCTCCACCTAGGTCATATACTAAAATAGTTTGCCCTTCGTCTTTTTCAAGACCGTAAGCTAAGGCTGCGGCAGTTGGTTCATTGATAATTCTTTCCACTTCAAGTCCTGCAATCTTACCAGCGTTCTTAGTAGCTTGACGCTCAGCATCATTGAAATATGCAGGAACTGTAATTACGGCTTTATCAACTTTCTCGCCTAAATAACTTTCTGCGTAATCTTTAATGTATGACAAAATCATTGCTGAAATTTCTTCTGGAGTGTACTTCTTATCTTCAAGTTCAACTTTCTTGTTCGTACCCATTAATCTTTTAACAGATGATACTGTATTAGGATTTGTTAATGCTTGACGTTTAGCAGCATCTCCTACTATTTTTTCTCCTTTTTTAAATGCTACAACAGATGGAGTAGTTCTTCCTCCTTCTGGATTTGGAATTACTTTTGGTGCTCCAGCTTCTAATACTGCGGCACATGAATTTGTTGTACCTAAATCGATACCTATTATTTTACCCATAATTTATCTCTCCTTTTATTTTTGGTTTATTTTTACTGAGGCAGGGCGAATTACTCTACCTTTATATTTATATCCTTTTAATAACACTTCAAGTACTACTTCGTCATCATCTTCTTCTACACAATCAGTAAGTAGTGCTTGCTCTTCGTTTGGATCAAAAACTTGTCCAACTCTATTTATTTCTTCAACCCCGAATTTTTTTAGTGTTTCTGTTAATGACGCATACATCATTTTAAAACCATCTAAGAATTTTGATAATTCGTCAGTTAAATCATTATCATCTAATTTTATAGCTCGTTCAAAATTATCTACAATTGGAAGAATTTCCATAATTAAATCCTGATTTGCAAATTTTAATATATTTGCTGTTTCCTCATCTTTTCTTTTTCGATAATTTATAAGTTCGGCTTGCGCTAATCTAACTTTTTCTAATAAGTTTTTATTTTCTTCTTCAAGTTTTTTTATGTCCTCTTTTCGTTTGTGATCTTTTTCTTTTTTATGTTTTTTTTGTTTTTCGTGACAATGGCATTCCCCACCACACGAATCATCAGAGTCTTTATTACAATCACATGCATGTGATTTGGAATTTTTATTTTCTTTTAAATCTTTTTCCTCTTCGAGAACTTCAATCTTTTCTTCCTTTTCTTTTTCCATTATGACCTACCTTTCTATATTTTCTTTCATGTATTCTAACATTGAAACCACTCTGTCGTATTCCATTCTTTTAGGGCCTATAATAGCTAGTGTTCCCTCTTCAGCACCATTTTTAAACTTCGTTTTAATAACTGTTACATCCTCATCAATATTACTTTCTTTTCCAATGTATACTTTAATGTTGTTGTCATCATCTTCCTCTATACTGTGTAGTACTTCTTTGTTTTCTAATTTATTGAAAACATTTCTAATTTTATCAACATTACTAAATTCTGGCTGATTTAGGAATTTGTTGCGCCCAACAATATTTACTTCTTGGTTAGTGAAGTCGTTAAATACATGATAGAAGGCATTATATAGTTGTTCATGTTGTTTTACATATTTTCCTATAATAGGTTTGATTTCATACTCTAATTTCGTACTAATTTCATCTATAGGAGTACCTGCAATTAAATTGTTGATTAAACCAACAGTTTTCTTTACTTCATCCAACTCTACATCTTGAAGTCTAATGTTTTTATGTTCTACATGTCCTTTATCAGTAACTATTATTACTATCATACTAA
Organism: uncultured Mycoplasmatota bacterium; assembly: GCA_948465965.1. Classification (GTDB taxonomy): domain Bacteria; phylum Bacillota_I; class Bacilli_A; order RF39; family UBA660; genus CAJMSU01. The sequence goes on along the minus strand of CAOJYR010000006.1, from coordinate 28,579 downwards.
CATCATCAATCGGAACTACTTCTATTTGTTTAAGAAGGTTCTCATGAGAGGTACTACCAAGTACTACAGTAGCATAATTAGTCATATCTGATATAACCTGCAAACTCTTAGTTATTACATCAGATAAGGCAAGTTGCTGATTATGAAAAACTATTTGAAGTTTTAACATATCTTCCCCATTCATCTTTTTAGGTTCCATAAGGTTATCCACATAATATCTGTAACCTTTTTCACTAGGAATTCTCCCTGAAGATGTATGTGTCTTTTCTAGTAATCCTGCATCCTCTAATGACACCATCTCATTTCTTATTGTGGCACTAGAACATTTTAGTTTTTTAGATATTAAATTAGAACCAACTGGTTTTGCTAATTTAATATACTGATCAACTATTAACTTCAAAATTTTGTTTTGTCTATCAGTTAACAATTGCATCAACCTCCTGGCACTAATATTTTATGAGTGCTAATGCTATTGTATGACACTTTTTAGCACTTGTCAATATTTTGTGCTAATTTTTTTATTTTAATCAAAAAAGCAGTAATTGTTGCTGCTTTTAATTTATTTTTACAAATTTAAATCTTTGACTAGAATCAGCGCTAGTAGAAATACTCAAACTCATATCTTTTTTTATTCCATATGTTGGAGCAGATCTTGTTGGATCTGTTATCGAATAGAAACCGTCGATATTTCCATATATATTCCATTTTTGATTATTGTTAAAGTCTTTGTTCTTACATATAACACTACTTTCGGCTTTTTCTAGTGCAAAATTTGTTTCTATATTTGTTATTTTATAGGTTCCATCATCATTTTTATTCACCTGCCATTGTTGATTCCTTTCAGCTGTAAATAACTTTACATTAATATTATTGTCATTTTGTGTTAATACTGTGTTTTTATCTTTATCGCCAGTATAAAAAATATAATACTTACCCTCTGGCAAATTTTCAGTAGGATCTGGATGAGGTTGGAATGAGTTATATCTAATTCCTACTGAAGATTCTGATTCAGCTGTACTATAAGTTGTATGTCTTAATTCTGTCCAATTATTTCCATCGCTACTAACTGACAAAGTATGATTATAATAACTTCTTCCATCTTTATAATAATGCCATACTGCTATTTCGTCTAAATCTCTTTTTTGTCGAAGTTCCACGGTAACACATTTGTTTCCTGTGGCATTAATTTGACTATATTGTGTACTATCATCCACTTTACTATCTATAACGCGTTCACTATTGCTTAAAGTTTGTGAAAAATCATCTGCTTTTATACTTGCGTTATTATAAACATTTGAAGAGTAATTAATTCCACCAGCTATTGCTTGAATATCTACCCAATGTACAATATCTGGCCATGCTGTATAACTACTTCCTGTAGCACAGTCTTTTATATATTTAACATTTGTCAATTTTGTATTGGTTCCTTTACCTGGGGGATTGTTAGAAGGATTGTCTGCTATTTTTGAAATTTTAAACTTACTAGGATTGCTATTTACATTTGGAACAAATAAGCCATCATAAAATATAGGTGCAATATTTCTTGTCTTTATTGGGTTTCCTTCTGAATCATATTCACCATATTCAATAGTAAATTTTTTTGAAACATCAGTATAACCTACATCTGTAATAATTTGAGTTCCAGCATAACCAAACATTTTATAGTGTGTGTCGTCCTCACCTGGTGGTTTTCCTCCTGGTGCTAACATTATGGTTGTACTATCATTTTCGTTAGATAATGTTATGTATGAATCTGAGGCTTTTGCTTCTGTTGTTTTATCTTTGCCTAAGTATACATACAAGTGATCATTATCATTTAAATAAATCATTCCTGATATATAAGATCCTTTATTTACAGTAGTTGCGTATGTGAACTTTGATCCCCATAACTCTACTTTATACCAACCACTTGATGGTGCTATATAAATACGCCCATCATCATCGTCTAAAGACGAATCATACATCATTGTTATATCGGTCATACTATATCGATTTAATTCATCTTGAATAACATCTACTAAATTTTTGGTATTTTTTCTGTTTGAACCCATTATACTCATCAAAGCAAATACAATTAAAAAAATCATTATCATAAGTCCATATAATAATGTTGAAATTGCAAATCCCTTATTATTCAATTTTTTCATATGATCACCTATCTTAAAGATAATTTTAGCACAATTATTTTAAGATGACTACCCATTTATCCCCATATTTTTTGTTTTTTGCTACTTTGTATTTATCTGGATATATAACTTTATCTAGATTACTACTTTCTGCTACTATAATACCATTTTCATTTAATAGATTATATTTTGTAATAAGTTTTATGGCCTCTTCTATATAATTCGTTTTATATGGAGGATCTAGAAAAATTATATCAAATTTAATATTGTTCTCAGCGTAATATTTTAAAGCTTTTTTAAAATCTAGATTTAAGATATTACAGTTTTTAACACCAATATTTTCTATATTCTTTTTTATTATAGAAATGGCTTTCTTATTACTATCAACAAGATATGCAAAACTACTTCCTTCACTAAGGGATTCTATAGCTAAGTTCCCACTACCCGAAAAAAGATCCAAGACAATACTTTCTTGAATATCATTTTGTATCATAGCAAATAGACTCTCTTTTACTCTATCCATTGTAGGCCTTGTACCTTCTATATCAAAACCTTCTATTTTTCTACCTTTATAAATCCCACTTATTACTTTCATATGCAATGATCCTTATTGTTTATTTTCTTTAGTTTATTGTTAATACTCATTATCAGCAAATTTAGATCTGTTTCCTTTTCCTTATATTCTTTATATAATGCATTTGAATATATTTGGTATTTTAACTCTTCACTCGGTTCTTCTTTATATCTTTTAATCTTGCTTATTAACGCAGTATCTTTTTCTATTTTTTTGTTTAGTTTTCTTATTTTTATTATGGTTTCTTCTTTATTTAAAGATTCTTTTAATTTGTCTAATTTATCTAATAACTCTTCCATATATTTATATTATCATACTTTTTAATTTAATACATCCATAAATGTAGAAATTAAGTCAATACTTCTTGAGAATTTTTCTATTTTATCTTCTGGAGTTAATTTATATTTCTTTTTCATTTCCTCATCCAGAGATTTTAAGTTAGCTCTATTTCTATTTAAATACTTATACCAAGTAGAGTTTTCTCTTAAATAACTATAAAGGTTTGGGTTGCTTCTTATTTGATTAATTGTAAATAGATCCATATCTAATCCTCAAAATATTTATATATTGGACGTGGTTCATATGTTTCTGTATTTGCAGGTAGTGTATTACCTCCTATACCTATGTCTTGTAGTAGCCCTATTGTTTTTTGAATATTTGTTATTCCTTTTTGAACAGAATCTAAGTCAACATTCTTTATAGTATTGAATAAGTCTTTAAATGTTGTTTCTGGAGTAATTTGCGATAGTGAGGTAGAGGCACTCGTAAAATAATCATTCCATATAGAACTGTTTTCTCCATATATTTCATAAATTTCATATAGCTTTTGCCAACTTGTCTTTCCATTCATAATATAATTTGCTAACTCTTTATGACCTCTTGCGAAGGATTTAAATGATTCTTTAGACATTTTATCACCACTATATTATATGCTTTTTCTACAAAAAAAGAAGTATTTCTACAACTTCTTTTTGTCTTCTGTTAAAACTTTATTAATACTGATAATTTCTTCCTTAAATGATTGAAATAATTCTTTATCCATATTTAAATTAATTCCAATACTTTTTAGACATCCTAAAATATTATTTGTATCATTAATTTTACTGTTTAGTTTAATGAATTTATCTATATCCACATTGTTTCTGATTGCAGAAAAGGCTATTAAAGTACCTAGCAAATAACCACTTTCTTTTCTAGGGTTAATCAGTCTTTTTTCTAATTCTTTGAAGGTTGCATCAATGGCTTTGTTGTAGGTTTCTTTATTTGTCCAATTTATAAGGCTATATTTATTCCTGTCATGATAAGTGTTATCACTAATATTACCAAATTTTAAATAACTGTCTAATATTAATATGTGATCTTTAAGCATATGACAGACATAAAAACAATCGACAGTTCTATATCGTCTAATCCTATTAATTTCTACTTTATCATATCCTAACTTTTCCATATACTTAAAAAGCAACGTTTCAAAATATATCGAAATACCTTCAGTGAGTACTATTCTACTATCGCTATATCCTTCTGGAGTAAGGTTCATTTGATGAATAAACTCATGAATAATAGTCCAAGGATCATGATAATTGTGATGTAAATTAATGGATATCTCTCTGTGTTTATTTGTATAACTATAACTGGAAGTACTCATATTCAAATGCTCATGACTATCAGTAAAATCAAAGGTTCCATTTTTTATAAATGTATCCAATTTATCTAAATACATAGGGCATTTTTCTTTAATAAATCTTCTTACGATATAAAGAGATTCTACACCATCTAGATATATATCATCATCATAATCGTTATCAAATAACCCTTTATTGTATTTGTGGTTGGTTTCTATAAAGGAATCATTTTCTTTTAATATTTTTAAAATATTATCACTTGTTACAAAATATGGGACTAAGTTATGAAAAAAGAAAGTATTATCATTCTGAAAACAGAATTCATTTAAATAGTCATTTATGATTTTATACTTATCTTTCATAACTTTAGTTTAGAAAATCATCGATTGTCATTAATCGATCATCTATCTCCTTTAGAGAAATCTTCTCTTTTTTAGAAACTTCTTTTTTTACTTCTATTTTCTCTTCTTTTTTATCTATACATTCTTCTTTAACACTTCTTTTTAAAGTTGCGACTATGAATGCATCAGATAAACTATGCTTAGAAATTTGTGTTCCTATTGAATATCTATCATTAATAGTTAATTCTGTAAGTTTTATAATATTTATTGAATCATTTTTAATACCAATATAATTCTTAGAGTCAGTTATAAATGTTTTTATTACCTTGTATGGGTTGGTTTTTACTTCTCTTAAAACTAGTAATCCTCGGCGTGCACGTGAAGATATTTCAAATTCACTTAACCTTACTCTTTTTCCTGTGCCTTTATCAGTAATAATTGAGATATATTCATTCTTTTCATAGTCAAAATTATTTACTGATACTAAATGATCATCCTTTAATTTCATCGCTTTCACACCTGCTGCTTTTACACCAACAATTGGTACTTCTTCAGTTTTGAAACTTAGTCCATACCCAGAATCTGTAGTTAGGAATAAGGAGTTTTCCTCTTCGATAAAGGCATCTATTACTAAGTCATCGTCTTTTAATTTCATACAACTTGTTGGCTTAGAATAGCGAAGTAATTTAAAATCTTTTACTTTAGTACGTTTAATCATACCATTTTGTGTTGCGATAACTATATTTTTGTCACTTTCAAATGAATACACTGGTATTGCGGTTACAACTGATTCTTCTGGTGATATTTCTATTACATTACTTACATGTTTTGGCATATCTTTCCACTTTAGGTCTGGAATCATATGCACTGGAATATGTAAGTAATTTCCTTTGGTAGTAAATACTAGCAAGGTATCAGTGGTATTCATTTCATACATTCCTAATATGTAATCATTTTCTTTAATAGTGATATCTTCTGGATTTGAGGCAGTATAACTTCTGAATGAAGTTCTTTTTAAATAACCGTCTTTAGTAATCATCACTACAACGTCCTCTTTTGGAATCATAGCTGCTTCATCTATTTTTATTTCAGTTATTTCATCCCTTATCTCAGTAATACGTGGGGTTGGATACTCTTTCTTGACATCTCTTAGGTCTTTTTTCATAACTGATTTTAAAACATCTTCGCTTCCAAGTATGGCACTTAATCCGCTGATTATTTTTTCTAAAGAGTCTTTTTCTGTTTCTAATGCCACAACGTCTGTATTTGTTAGGCGATATAGTTGTAAAGTAACAATAGCCTCTGCTTGTTCCATAGTAAATGCAAACTCTTTAACTAGATTTTCTTTGGCATTTGTTTTATTTTTAGATTCTCTAATTACTTTTATTACTTCATCTAAAATAGATAAACACTTTATTAAGCCTTCCACTATATGATATCTTGCTTTTGCATGGCGCAAGTCAAACTCTGTACGACGACGAACCACTTCTTTTTGATGGTTAATAAATGCATCTAGAGCAGCTTTTAATCCTAAAAGTTTGGGTCTTTTATTTACAATTGAGACAACATTAAAGTTATAACTTATTTGCATATCAGTGTTTTTAAGTAAGTAGTTAACTATAAGCTCAGTATTTGCATTTTTCTTTAAATCAATTACCACTCTAACATCTGCGGCTGATTCATCCCTTACTTCGGTAATTCCATCAATTTTTTTGTCTATCCTAATATCATCCATCTTTTTAACCATTAAGGCTTTATTTGTTTCGAAAGGAATTTCAGTGATTATAATGGATGAACCTGTTTTTGACTCTTCAATGGTATACTTACTCTTAATAACAATTCTACCACGCCCCGTTTCATAAGCTTGGCGAATTCCATCTATCCCTTCGATAATTCCACCAGTTGGAAAGTCTGGCCCTTTAACAATTTTCATTAAAGTATCTAAGCTACAATTTGGATTATCTATACGGTGAATTGTAGCATCAATTATCTCTGTTAAATTATGTGGTGGAATATTTGTAGCATATCCTGCGGAAATTCCTTGTGCGCCATAAACCAAAAGAGCTGGAAAACGCGCAGGTAATACCGTTGGTTCAATTGTAGTATCATCAAAGTTTGGAGAAAACTCTACTGTATCTTTATCAATATCACGAAGCATTTCGTTAGAGATTTTTGAAAGACGTGCCTCGGTGTAACGATAAGCAGCAGGAGAATCTCCATCTATTGAACCATTGTTACCATGCATATCAATATAAGGAAGCCTTGTTTTCCAAGGTTGACTCATTCTTACCATAGCGTCATAGATAGATGTATCTCCATGTGGATGGTAATTACCGATAACGTCTCCAACAGTTTTAGCACTTTTTCTATATCCTCTATCATACGTATTTTTCTCTTTGTGCATTGAATAAAGAATTCTTCTTTGAACTGGTTTTAGCCCATCTCTTGCATCAGGAATTGCACGTTCTTGAATAATATATTTAGAATAACTTCCAAAACGTTCTCCCATGATGTCTTCTAAGGTATAGTCAAATATCTTTTCAATTACTTCTTCTGTTTCTGTTTTCTTTCTTGGCATATTTTCACCTACTTCTTTTATTACTGGTTTTTGTTTGCTTTTTATATTTGATAATCATCTTCTAAGGTAAATTCAACATTTTCATCAATCCACTCTTTACGAGGTGGTACGTCGTCTCCCATTAGGACTGAAACCCTTTTTTCGGCAAGTTGTGCATCTTCTATATTTACCCTTATTAAGGTTCTTGTTCCTGGTTTCATTGTTGTTTCACATAGCTGATCTGCATTCATTTCACCAAGTCCTTTATATCTTTGAATTTCACATCTTTTACCTTTGGCTTTTTCTTTCATTTCTTCAATAGAATATGCATATTCTATGTTTTTACCGCTTTGAATTTTAAATAATGGTGGAAGAGCCACGAATAGTCTTCCATCTTCTATTAATGGCCTCATGTAGCGATAGAAGAATGTTAAAAGTAAACATTGGATATGTCCACCATCTTCATCGGCATCACTCATGATAATTACTTTAGAGTATTCACAATCTTTTATATCAAAGTTTGACCCATATCCAGCTCCAATGGTATAAATCATAGTATTTATTTCTTCATTTCTTAAAATATCTTCTTCTTTTGTTTTTTCAGTATTTAAAACTTTACCACGTAATGGAAGAATAGCTTGGTACTTTCTATCACGGCCTTGTTTTGCTGAACCTCCAGCTGAATCTCCTTCGACTAGGAATAATTCTTTTCTTGTTTTATCTTTACTTTGGGCTGGAGCAAGTTTTCCAGATAAAGATCGTTCTTTGCTATTCTTTTTTGTTCCCTTTCGAGCTTCTTCGCGGGCTTTACGAGCGGCTTCTCTAGCAAGCTTGCTACGCAAACTTTTATTTATTATTTCAGTTGCGATTGCTTTATTTTCCTCTAAAAATACTCGCATTTGTTCTGTAACTATTGTATCTACTGCAACACGTGCCTGAGGAGTTCCTAACTTTCCTTTTGTTTGCCCTTCAAATTGTAATATTCCTTCAGGTATTTTTAGACTAATAACTGCAGTTAGTCCTTCTCTAACGTCACTTCCTTCAAGAGATTTATCTTTTCCTTTAATAAAACCATTGCTCTTCGCATAATCATTAAAAACTCTTGTTAGTGCTGTTTTGAAACCCACTTCATGGCTTCCACCATCAATGGTTTTAACATTATTTACAAAGCTTACAATATTATCACTATAGGAGTCGGTGTATTGCATAGAAATATCTACTTCTATTTTGGATTTCTCACCAGTGATTGATAAAACCTTATGAAGTGTATTTTTTCCTTTATTTAAATCTTCTACGAATTCTTCAATTCCCCGTTCATAGTGATATTTAGCGCTTTTTTCATCCTCTTCGTCAACTACTTCGATAGTAATGCCTTTTAAAAGGAATGCTGACTCTTGCATCCTTTCACAAATTGTAGTGAATGAAAAGTTTGTTGTTGAAAAAATTTCATCATCTGGTAAAAATCTAACAGTAGTACCTGTTTTATTTGTTGTACCTATTTTTTTTAGAGGCTCAACAACATGTCCACCATTTTCAAAACGAATGTAGTGTTCTTCTTTATCACGTTTAATGGTTACTTCCATCCATTTAGACAAAGCATTAACAACACTACTACCAACTCCGTGAAGTCCTCCTGATACTTTATATCCTTCGCTTTCAAATTTACCTCCAGCATGTAATACTGTAAAAATAACTTCTGGTGTGGATTTACCAGTTGCATGCATTCCTGTTGGAAGTCCTCTACCATGGTCTTCAACGCTTATAGATTTATCACTATGAATTGTGATTTTTATATAATCTCCAAAACCATTAATTGCTTCATCTATTGAGTTATCAACGATTTCCCAAACAAGATGGTGAAGCCCTCTTTTGTCGGTAGATCCAATATACATACCAGGACGCTTTCTAACTGCATCCAACCCTTCTAATACTTTTATTGATGAATCATCATATTTTAACGCCATGTTATTATCACTCCTAATACTTAAGCTATTAATTATTATAACGAAAAATCAAGACTTTTTCAAATAAACTTTACTATTTTTGACAAATTACTGTTTAAAAAAATAATAGCAATAAAAAAGAGCTTACTATTAAGCGCTTTAGTCAATATCTTCTAATTTGTTATAAGTGGCTTTGGCTACATCCTTTGCCATGTCTTTCATATTATCAATAGCATCAGGATTTTTCTTCATATACATATAACCTGCCATTCCCATTCCTCCTAAAACAGCAGCCATCATAACTTTCTTTTTTGTTTTCTTTTCCATATAATCACCTCTACTTCTATTATGGTGTTATTTTTTTATTTTATACCATTAATTAAAAAATCTTTTATTGTGGTTCTTCTAATATCAGAAATAGTATTATCAACTGCTATTTCTAATGCTTTCACATCCCCTATTAGATATAATGTTTTTTTACTTCTAGTTACTCCAGTATAAATAAGCTTTCGATACAACATTTTATTATAATTTTTTACTATTGGTATGATTACAACATCAAATTCACTACCTTGTGCTTTATGAATTGATATCGCATAAGCAAGCCTAAACTTATTAAAATTAGCTGGGGTAAATTTCACGATATTTGAATCAAAATCAATATATATTTCCTTTTTTGGTGATTTTACTATTTTAGAAATTATGCCTATATCACCATTATAGATATTTTCCTCAGGCATGTTTGAAAGCTCAATGACTTTATCTCCTTCTCTAAAGATAGTCTCTCCAACTATAAGTTCTTTTTTTGTTTTAGACTTTCCATTAAAAATGGTTTGGATACTATTATTTATAGCATCAATTCCATTTAATGTTTTATACATTGGTGCTAGTATTTGAAAATTTTTATATGATAAGTCTTTATAGGTTGTAGAAATTTGTTTTATATTTTCTATGACTTCACTATCTTTACATTCTATAAAGGTTAAATCGCTTGATTTGTTAAAAATCTTTTGGTTTACTCGACCCTCTCTAATATCATAAGCAAGTGTTAAAATATTAGAATCTTTTCCTTGGCGGTATAATTCTTTTAACTCAACTACTGGCAAACGTTCACTATAAATCAAATCATGCAATACTTGTCCTGGACCAACTGATGGTAATTGATAAGCATCTCCTACCATGATAATCTTACAGTTAGCACTTATTCCTTTTAAAAGGCTAGCCATTAAGTATGTATCAATCATACTTGCTTCATCAATGACTACTAATTCTACTTTACTTTTATTATACTCGTTTACTTGAAATTTATTTGTTTCTTTTTGCCATTTTAAAAATCTATGTATGGTTGATGCTTTCAGAAGTGTTGTCTCACTCATTCTTTTGGCGGCACGACCTGTTGGCGCAAGAAGCGCTAGCTTGTCATTTAGTTTTTCTAAAGACAGTTTATTTACTTGTCTATATAGTTCTGTTATACCTTTCATAATGGTCGTTTTTCCTGTACCAGGACCACCAGTTATGATTAAAAAGTTTTTTAAAATACTTGTTTTTATAGCTTTTCGTTGATCTTCGTTATATTTTATTTCAAAGAAACTTTCTAGTTCGGAGATTTTAGTATCTATATTTTTTATTTTTAAATCTTCCTTATTTGCCAGTAATCTTATTCTTTTTGTGATTAAGCATTCTGAATCATACATATCTTTTAAATAATACTTCTCTTCTTTTTTTACAATTTCTAAATTTATTTCCAAATTATTTAGTGCTTCTTCATATAGTTCTTCTTTTATTGTCGTTAATAATACTCTAGGAAGAAAAGAGGATATTTCTTCTTTATGAAAATAACTGTGTCCATATAAGTTACTTAATTCTTCCATTATATAGAGGATACTTGCTTTGACTCTGATTAGTGAGTCTTTTTCTAAGCCTGATTTTAAAGCAATACGATCTACTTTCTTAAAGGATAGTTCATTAATGTTTTTTATTAATGTGTAGATGTCTTCTTCTATTGCTTTTTTTGTTTGCTCCTTGTAATAATTATATATTAACATAGAATCTTTTGTTCCAAAGCCTAAATCAGATAAGTACAAAATCGTTTCATAACTAGCTTCATATTCTTTTAGTTTGTTATGAAGTGTATCAACATTTACTTTTGTAATTGTAGGAATTAATAATAGATTATTAGGATTTTCTAAAATAATATTTAGTGTATCTTTTCCTAAAACATCTACGATTGCTTTAGCTTTCTTTTCTCCTATTCCTTTAAATAGTCCACTTGTTAAAAATTCTACTATTGAATCTTTTTCTTCTGGCTTACATCTTTCATAACTTTCTACAGCAAATTGTTCTCCATATTTGGGATGGGTAACTAAGTTCCCATAAAAAAGATAGGTATCCATATCGTTTAGTTCATGAAAATATCCAGTGAAGGTTATCGTTCTATCTACATATTCTAATAAATCATCGGAATTTGCCTCTTTCACTTTAAATATACCTATATGGTAACCATTCCCGTTTTGATAGATACTTTTACGATAATTTCCTTTAATATATTTTCCCATCTGGTCCTCCTGTTTTTATTTGTTTTGCTGTTTTATATTTATATTATTTAGTTGATTTTTAAAGGCTCTTTGCTCATTAATTTCTTCTATAGTTAATGATTCTTTGGGGTCCTTGTTCTTATTATCTATCGTAATATCGTTATCATAAATCACTGGTTTTTCTCTAGTTATCTTTTCTTCTTCCTCTTCTTTTTTTACATTCATTAGTTTTTGAAATTCAAAATTATTCATATGCATTCTTCTTTCTATACTTATCTTAACAAAATTTATTCGGCAATACAATAAGGATATTCGATCTCTTTTATAGTTACTTTTACAAATGTATTATGGTCTAATTTCTTATTTACTTTTACTGGTAAATAATTACCTGTATGACCTAAACTATATCCATCTTTATACTCTTCTATTAATACTTCTACTTCTTTGTTTAAATGCTTCTGGTAATAACTTATTTCTAATTCTTTTGATACTTCTAATAGTTTTCTGGCTCTTCTTTTCTTTTCATTTGGCTCGATATGATTAGGTAATTCAACAGCTTTTGTCCCTTTTCTTTCGCTATATGGGAATACGTGGATTTTAGTGAACCCTATTTTTTTACAAGTTTCTATTGTTTTTTCAAACATTTCTTCTGTCTCACCTGGGAAGCCTACTATAACATCAGTAGTTATAGAAATATTAGGCCTTATTTTTCTAATGGTATCTATTTTATTAAAGAAGTAGTCTAAATCATATTTTCTGTTCATTAATTTTAAAACCTCATTGCTTCCTGCTTGAAGAGGAATGTGTAAGTGGTCTACTATTATTTCGTTTTCCTTAATAACACTTAAAACTTCTTCTGTTAATTCTGTTATTTCGATTGATGAAATTCTTAGTCTTTTAAGCCCTTTTATTTTTACAATTTCTTTTAGTAATTCTGCAAAATTAGTATCTAGATCTACTCCATAATTTCCAGTATGAATTCCTGTTAATACTACTTCATAATAATTGTTATTTACTAGGGATGTTATTTCTTCTATCACTTTATCTTTGTTTTTGCTTCTGCATTTTCCCCTAACAAAAGGGATTATACAGTAACTACAAAAGTTTTCGCAACCATCTTGTATTTTAACAAAAGCTCTAGTTCTTCCTGGGAATTTTTCTATATTCATATCTTCGAAATCAATTTTTACATCATTATAAATTTTTCTTATTTGTTCTTGTTTTTTAAAATACTCATCTAATAGTTCCACTATCTTTGACTTGTCTTTGTTACCAATAACTATATCTAGTCCTTCAATATTATACTCTTTGTTTGCTTCTATAAAACATCCCATCGCTACAACACATGCAAATGGATTTTTCTTGATAGCTTTTCTGATCATTTTTCTTGATTTAATATCAGATGTATTAGTTACTGTACATGTATTTATTATATAAACATCACACGTATCATTAAAATCCTTTATCTCATACCCTGCATTCTTTAAAAGGTTCATTACATATTCACTTTCATAAGTATTTACTTTACATCCTAAGGTTAATATTCCGACTGACTTCATACACTATCACTGCCTCTTTTCGTTTCGCTACAAATTATACCATATTTAAGTCTTTTTGACAAATGCGTAATGCTATGGTATTATGAATGTGTCAAGGAAACTTGCATAAAATAAAAATGGAACACTTAATATGCCATGTTGAGTGTTACCAATTGAGTTTGGTTCCACTTAAATCATTGGATGAGTTAGGTGGATTTCTTTTATATTAAAGTTATAAATAACAATAATAACGAAGGGAAAATAATCATGATTTGAGAAAAAATTAAAAAATCTTTCTTACTCATATTATCGCCTCCCTTCATATAAAGTTTGGCTCCACCCAACTTATTAAATATTCCTAATTAAAGTATAACAGCTACTAATTTATAGCACAACTACTAGTTTACAAATTAAAACAGTTACTTTCGAGTAACTGTTTTTATATATTATGGATTAAGTCTATTTGGGCCTCTAAATAGGAATTGTGTTTCTTTTACACTTGGAATTCCTAGAAGTAACATTGTAAGACGATCAACACCTATTGCAAAACCTCCATGTGGTGGGCAGCCATGTTTAAAGAAATCTAAATAAAATTTAACATCTTCTCCAAGACCTTTTTCTTTTGCGTTTTTGACAATCTCTTCATATCTATGCTCCCTTTGGGCGCCTGTTGTAATTTCTACCCCTCTCCAGATAAGATCATACCCTTGAAGAATTCCATTTTCATCTCGCATATGATAGAATGCTCTTTTTTCAGCAGGAAAGTCTATTACAAATAAAAACTCGCTATCAAATTTATCTTTTGCTAATTTAAAGCAAAGTCTTTCTGCTTCAGTGGTTAAATCGGTCTTTTCGCTTTCCTCTATTTTATAATCGTATCTTTCTTCTAATTCTTTATAAATATCTGTAAGTCTCATTTTAGGGAATGGTGTTTTTGGTACAACAATTTCAGTACCGAAAATTTCTTTTATTTTTTCTTTATAGATCTCGCTTGTTTTTTCTAGTGCGTAGGCAAGCATATTAGCTTCTAAATCCATTACATCATTAAAATTATCTATATATGCAAACTCTACATCAAATGAAGTAAATTCAGTTGCATGACGGGATGTGTTAGAATTTTCTGCTCTAAAGCAAGGTGCTACTTCAAATATTTTACCAAAACCACTAGCTAGTGCCATTTGCTTATAAAATTGCGGGCTTTGAGCAAGATAGGCAGATCTATCAAAATATTTAACTTCAAATACTTCAGATCCAGATTCACTAGCCGCACCTAATAATTTAGGAGTATGAATTTCAGTAAATCCATTATTATATAAGTATTCTCTCATGTATCTTACTATAGTACTTTGGATCTGAAACATTAAAATATTCTTTTCACTTCTAAGGTCAATATATCTATAATCTAGTCTAGTATCTAAGTTAACTGTGGAAATGTCTTTATAATTAAAGGGAAGTTCTCCTTTGTTTACGCTAGTAATTTCTATCTTGCTAGGAATAATTTCCATTCCATTTAATTTTACCTTAGGAGATTCTACTACTTTACCTGTTATTTTTAAAGTTGATTCAATTGTTAAGTTATCAACGATTTCTACTAATTCCTTGTTAGCCTCTTCACTCTTTTCAATAGTAATTTGTACTTTTCCAGTTTCATCTCTTAGTACTATAAATTGTACCCATTTAAGATTTCTGATTTCATCTACAAATCCACTAATAACAACCTCTTCACCAAAATATTCATTTAATTGTTTTATTTTTTTCATAATTCCACCTACCTACTCATGATGGTGACAACTACATTCGTCATCACAATCTCCATTACATTCGCCACAAGAACATCCATCATATTCTTCTGTTTCTGATGATAATTTTTCATCTAAATAATAAATTAGGGCATCTAAACTTATAATTTCTTCTTCTTTTGTTTTATTATTTTTTATCTTTATTTCGTTATTATCTAAATCTTCACTATTAAGTATAGCAGTATATTTGGCATTTAATCTATCTGCTTGTTTAAATTGTGCTTTTAGACTTCTTCCTAAATAATCAGTATCAACGATGAATCCGGCCATGCGTAATTCTTGCGTTAAGTAAGCCGCATATTTCTTTTCTTCGTCATTTACATACATTAGGAATAAATCGATATTTTCTATTATTGGAAAATGTACTTTTTCTAGTTCTAATGCCATCACAACACGTCCAATTCCACTCGCAAAACCAACACATGGTGTTTTTGGACCATCTAATTGATCAACTAGACCATTGTATCTTCCACCTGCACCGATAACATTATTCGATCCAAAGCCCTCTACTTTAGCTTCAATTTCAAATACAGTATGATTATAATAGTCAAGACCTCGAACTATACTTGGGTTTATTTCATAATTAATTTGCATAATATCTAGGAATTCTTGTACTTGCTCAAATCTATCACGACTTTCTTCATTTAAATAGTCTAATGTCTTTGGCGCATTCTTTAGAATCTCATTTTCAGCATCAACTTTGCAATCTAAAATTCTTAGAGGATTTTTTTCAAGTCTTTCTTTACAATCCTCACAAAGCTCGTTAATGTGTGGTTTAAAATAATTGATTAAAGCCTTCCTATAATTTTCACGTGATTCTTTATCACCTAGTGAGTTTAAATTGACCTTAATTTCCTTTAACCCTAACATTTTATAAATATTTACTGCAGCAGATATAATTTCAGCATCGCTCATAGGATCATCGCTTCCTAGTATTTCCATACCAAACTGTGTAAGCTCACGATCACGCCCTGATTGGGGACGTTCATAACGGTACATTGTTCCATTATAATATACCTTTACTGGCTGATTAGGATCACCATACATTTTATTTTCGATAAAACTTCTAACAACTCCCGCTGTACCTTCAGGTCTAAGCGTGATTTTTCTTCCGCCTTTATCTTCAAAGTCATAGCTTTCTTTCGTAACAATATCAGTAGTTTCTCCTACTCCTCTATGGAAAAGATCAGTAGATTCAAATATTGGGGTTCTTATGTAGTTATAGTTGTATTTTTCCATAGTCGCATCAATTATACTTTCTACATATTTCCAAATTTTTGCTTCTCTTCCATAAATGTCGTTGCATCCTTTAGGTTTTTGTATCATAATTTTCCTCCTTAAAAATAAAAAGATGGCTACAACTAAGGACAGGTAATCCTGTGGTGCCACCTTATTTTATACTCTTAATACTTATAACGTAGTCACACGTCTTCTTTTATTGCAAGTGTCTTCATTAATTATTTAATAAATATTTTCACCTTACATATTCTCTCTACAATTAAACCCTTAATTACTCCTCTTGCTAGAAGTCAAGTTTATTATATAATTTTTTTGGCCCATTTTCAAGACTAACTTTCATTTTGTTTTAAAGATTCTATTTCTTCTATTGCTAGGTCTGTGCACTCTGCAATTATTTCTATATCGATTTTCTTTTTTAACATCGCTTTAGCTATTTCTTTGGCTTTATCTCTAGACCCTTCTTTTATTCCTTCTTGTTTACCTAAATCCTTCCATGCCCATTCCTTGTCATAACTTTCTCCGAAAAACTCATCTTCTACTATTTCTTCTACTTCTTTTATATATTCTTCCATAATCTCCAAATCTCCTCCTAATTCTTTTGAAGTTAGAATATCTGGCTCTATTAATCCTAGTGCATATCTTTCTTCTTCACTTAGTCTTTGTATGCCACTAGTATACCATTTTCGTCTTAAATTTGGAATATAGATTTGAATAAATATTAACTTATCATTTAATACTATCCCTGCATCATTTTTTATCATATAAATATCTATTATTTTATCATTACCAGCGAATGAGAAATTATTTAGATTGAACTGGATTACCTGTTTATATGTATAATTACTACCTATCTTTACTTTGCTTGCATATAGTCTATGCGCATATTCCATATTTCGCTCTAGTACTTCTTTACTACTATTATTATTTATTTCTATATTTATCTTAATATCATTCACTATCGCAACATAATCACATCTTTCCCCTTTATTTCTTTCTTTATTTTTATCTAATTCTCCTTTTGATAATTTAATATTATTTAGTAAGTCTCCATATTCAATATCTAAGTAATATGATAAAACTTAGCTGAATACTTTAACCTACTATCATTATAACACATAGTTTTAAACATTGTATCTGATAGGATAGATGGTTTTTCTCCTGGTTTTAGTTTAGATATTTCTACAGCATCTTTTTTTGTTACTTTAAAGTCGTATAATGAGTTGTACTTATAATTTCTTAATTTTAACACTTTATTCCTCCCAATAGTTTGACTCATTCGAATAAGTAGATAAACTATAGCAGAAGAAACAATTTATTACAAACTATACTTTTTACAAATACAAAAGAAAAAGATTAGAAAAAAATTATATTCTTCTAACCAATTATTTACTTTGAAATAGATTACTTATCTTGTTTTACAAGTTTATAAACTTAATTTATTTTTAATGCCATAACATATACAATGATAGCCCCTATTGTAGCGCTAATCATATCACTCATTGTGTCAACTACGCCTGTTTCAATACTATGTTGTAAATTTGTATGAAATAAATAATCACTACTGAATTCACCGATTTCCCATAGCCCTGCTACTAAAAAGACAAAGCCAAAACAGAATATAAATTTTACTAGTGGGCTGTTTTTTATTTTGAATTTATCATACATTATGAATGCCATTATGCAGGTATATATTCCTGATATTCCATGCATAATTAAATCATAGTATTCTGTTTTATTATATAAATTTACAACACATCCTAAAAAATAAGCAAAGAAGATAAAGATATAATAAATAATTTTTTCTTTTTCTGTTGTTTCATAGATTATTTTATCAAAAATAAAAGGTATTATTACTAGTGGTATTACTGCAAAATAAGTTACTAAGCGGCTGCTTTGATAATTAAATATGGCCCAGGTTAGTGTTAACAATAATAGAATGGTAATCATAATATAGTCTATCATTTTATATCTTTTATCCATACTCTATTTATTACTCCTCTCTCTTTTTATTTTCATCGCTTAACTCTTTATAATTTACCTTCCCTAGTAGCGTTTTAGGTAAGCTTTTTCTGAATTCATATTCTTTTGGCTGGGAATACTTAGCTAGACTTTCTAAACATAATTCTTTTATTTCCTTTTTTAATTTTATACTTGGTGAAACACCACTTTTTAAGACTATGTAAGCCTTTGCAACTTCTCCTTTATAAGGATGAGGTACTCCAACTACCGAGCATTGCAAGACATCTTCATGGGACTCGATTACTTCTTCAATTCTAGAAGGATACACGTTATATCCATTAGAGACAATCATTCTTTTTAATCTTTGTGTGAAATAAATTAGCCCATCCGCAGCGATATAACCCAAATCTCCTGTATGAAGATAGACTTTTCCATCATCGTGTTTTCGTAATACTAGATTAGTTTCTTTTTCATTATTTAAATAACCTAGCATTACCGTTGGACCACTGACACAGATTTCTCCTTCTACACCTTCTTCTACTTCTTCGTCGGTGTTTGGAATACAAATTGAATAGTTGTTTCCTGGCATTGGTACTCCAATTGTTCCTTTTCTATTCGATTTTCCATAAGTATAGCAAGTAGCGGCGGTGGATTCAGTCATTCCATATCCTTTACTTAATTTTATATTGGCACCATGTTCGTGAAGAAAATTATTAAAATCGTCTTCTACTTTTGGAGCAACAGCATCTCCTCCATTGATGCAATATTTTAGGAATGATAAATCCGTTTTTTCTAAAGCTTTGTTAGTTACCATTGCCTCCCAAAGGGTCGGTACGCATGCAAGAACTGAAGGCTTTGCTGCTTTTAATATTTTAGTGAATCTTTTATTATCGAACTCAGGCATTAAAATATTTTCTATTTTCATACACATTCCAGTATGTACACAAACACCTAGCCCAAATCCATGAAATATAGGAAGTATTGTGATTATTTTTTCTCCAGATTTTGCATTATCAATATTTACCTCACATTGTAATTCCAAGGCGTTAAAGTTGGCGTTAGATAAAACAATCCCCTTAGGAATTCCAGTTGTTCCTCCGCTATGTAAAATAACTGCTGGATCATCTTTTTTCATGTGATGAGAATATTCTTTTTGGTAAGTTATTCCTTTCATTATAAACTCATTCCAGTATATGTAGTTATTATCGTGCTTTTTGGGTTTGGAAACTCTAAATCCTTTTGTAAATTGATATCCTATTGACCAAAGAATAGGCATAGAATCTTTAGCTGATACTACAACTGTTTTTGATAGATTTGTTTCCTTAATAATCTCTTTTACTTTTTCGTAGCAAACATCTATCATGATCAAAATCTTGGAGTTTGTTTCATTTACATATAATTTTATTTCTTCTTGTCCAGATAAGGGATGCACCATGTTTGCTATTGCGCCAATATTATTACAAGCATAAAATGCAATTAGGGCTTCTGGGCAATTTGGCATACAAATCGTTACTACATCACCTTCACACACTCCAAATTTAAGTAAACTTTTGGAACATATATCTACTTTTTTAAAGAACTGTTTATAAGTGATATGCTTATCAAAATATGCTATACAATTCATATTTGGGCTATCTTTCGCCTTTGATTTTAGATATTCATACATTGTCATGTCTGGTGTTTTAACTCCATTTCTTGACTCTTTTGGCCAATATTCTAACCATTTGGGCTTTTTTTTGAAAATTCTATTCATAAATGTTTTCACTTTTATCACCTCTATTATTCTCTACCATAATATAATAACAATAAATTAGAAATTATTCAAATTTTTAGCTTATTTAGCTTTTTTTGATAGATTTTACTAAAGTCTTCGGGTAACAATTTATTTTCTACTATAAAATTTGGATTAAATAATTTGTGACGATATCCGCTATATAGGGTATCTTTATTATTTGAATCCAAATATTCACTTATGATCGCACCATATGCATAGTTGATATCATCTTGTAGTGTTGAATTTAGACTATCTACATATTCCCCAATTTCTTTTTGGCCTTCTGGTAGATATTTGGTTATCTCTTCTGCTGTTAGATGTTGGTATTTATCTCTTTCTAATAATCGTTTTGGGAGGTATGACAGAATATAGGTTGATAATATTACATCATAATCATTCCAATAAAGATTTATTAATATATCTATAGCTTCTTCTTTATAAATATTATTGTCTACAAGGTAGTACAAAAAATCTTTCTCATATTTTTTAGATATAGTCTCATTATAGATTGAAAGCAAATTCAGGTTGTGAGAATCTTTAATCCCATACTTTTGATAGATAGTTTTAAAATCATCTATATGTCCTAGCTCATGACTTAATGTGGTTAAGGAGAAAATGGTTTTATCAAATCCTTTTAGGAAAATAAAACTATCACCATTATTAATTATAGTTACTGTCTCTCCATTATATCCATCAAGATTTCTCTTTAGCTCAAAGATTCTTTTTTCTTCTATCATTTCATAGAATAGGTTTTCTTTTTTAATGCTTTTTAAATATGAGGTTATAATATCTATACATTCGTCTTCTTTAAGATATGTTGTATTATAAGTTCTATACTCTTCACCTAATTCTTGTAAATCCTCACCAATTATTTTTAATATTTCACATAGATATGCTTGATGAAATTCTTTATTTTCATAGAAGTTATTAATGAATTTTTTATAATTTGCGTTCATATATTGTTGATATTTCTCCATTAAAGCTCGATTACCAAAAACTTTTTTATCGAAATTTAGGATCGTTTCATCTAATTGTGTTCCTAATAGTAACATGGCTTCCATCGAAGATAATGCGGCAATTTTCTCCATTGTTTTTTCATGCTCTAGTATATATAATAATTCTTTAATTTCTTTATGGAAAATAGTAGTATCTGTTGAGAATATCTCCATATATTATACCCCCTTAAATAAATTATAAATATTATACTATAAAACTAGATATTTCTATCTAGTTAAATGCTTTTTTTTACAAGTTTCATACTCTTTTTCAAATCTTTTTTAAAAAATTGATATGTTGTTCTTAAAAGCAGATAACATGGGAGGGCTGCGATGATTCCTATCATTCCCATTAATGTCCCGCCTATGCTTACTGCCATTATAGTTATTAGTGGATTTACATTATTTGTTTTACCATACACTTTTGGTGAAATTAAATAACCATCAAGTTGTGGGAAAATAAGACAAATAATAATGGTTGCGATAAATAATTTTGTTGAAATAAGAGATGCTGTTATGATTGCTAAAACATTAGTAGCAAGTCCTCCAAAATATGGAATTACTGTTGTAAGGCATGCAAGTATTCCTAAAATTAACCAGTTAGGATGTCCTACTATAAAAAACAAGATACTGTATTCAAATAGTTGAATGATCATAAATATTCCTAAACCTTTTAAGTAATTACCTATTTCTTGGTCTAAACACTTCATGTAATTATATATTTTTTTGTTTATTGATAACAAGATTTCTTTAAAACTTTCTCTTATTTTATCCATATCTGCTAAAAAGTAAATAAATCCTACAAATCCTACAATAAATTTTCCTATAAAATTAAATGACTTGGACAGAACGTCTAGTGTCGTAGATGATGCCATAGTACCAATATCTTTTACTGCTTCATTTAAATAGTCAGCAATTTTTATTTCAAAATTTCCTAAATTTAAATGAAATTTATCTCCAAAATTTTCTAATATTTCTAGAATAAATTTAGCAAATAGACTTGCCTGTTCATAGAACATTGGTAGAGCTACTGCTAAAAGTCCTCCAACGATTAAGACTAATGATAAAATGACAATGGTTACAGCCAACCATTTACGAATACCTTTATTTTCTAAGAATTTGACAACTGGAGTAAAGGCATAAGCAAAAACAAATCCCACTATGAATGGTCCTAATAAAGATAATATTTTTGTTATGATTCCAATCCATAGGTTTATATTGGATAGCCCTATATATAATAAAAGCATTAGGGCTGTTATATTTATTAATTTGTAATTCAATTTGTTCTTAGACATAGTTATCACCTTTCTAATAGAATTGTAGTGGGACCTATATTAGAAATGTTTACCTTCATATCGGCGCCAAACAACCCTGTTTTTACTGAGATTTTTTTAGCTAATTCTTTATTAAATTCATCATATAAATACTTAGCTTTCTTGCTCTTTAATGCTTTTATATAGCTAGGTCTATTGCCCTTTTTAGTATCTGCATATAGAGTAAACTGAGATACTGAAAGGATTTCTCCTCCATAATCTAAGATACTTTTATTCATTACTTCTTTCTCATCAGGAAAAATTCTTAAATTTACGACTTTATTGGCCAAATATTTTATAGTTTCTAGGTTATCACCTTCAGTGAAGCCAACCAATATTACTAACCCTTCTGCTATTTGTGCTACTAGTTCATTGTTTACTATAACAGAGGCCTTTTCGCTTCTTTGTACTAATACTCTCATCGCATTAACCTTTCTGATTTTAGGATATAGTCTTGTTTATCAAGAGATAATAATAATTTATTTAATTGATCAAGACCTGTGACATAGATATTTATTTCATATATTACCTCATCTGTTTTACTTATCGTTTTAATTCCATCTACACTGATATTCATCATTGTTATGGTTTGCATCAAATCTAACATATGATTTTTTCCTGTATTTGTATAAACTAAAATACTAGTTAGATAGCGTTTATTTAAATTGCTATTCCATTTGACCTCTAGTGTTCTATTTTCTAACATAGTTAAATTATGACAATTACTACGATGAACGCTAATACCATTTCCTTTTGTGATATACCCGATTATATCATCGCCATAAACTGGAGAACAACAATTTGCTAAATTTACTTTGATTTTATCGATACCACTAACAATTATGTCAGCATCAATGTTTTTTGAGGTTACTTTTACTACTTTTGGAGCTGATACTTCTTTCATTTTATCAATAATATTAATGATAGAATTGGGACTGTTTTTACCATTTCCAGCTGATAGATATATATCCTCTAGTGAGTCAACTTTTATTGTCTGGCAGATTTTTTTGGTATTTTCATCTGTAAAGAAGTCTGAGAATACTAATTTTCTTTTTCTTAACTCCTTCTCTATATTATATTTCCCTCGTTCAATATATATTTCTCTTTCGTTTTTGGTAAAGAAACTTTTTATCTTATTTCTAGTTTGTGTAGCTTTAACCATATTGATCCATTCTTTGGATGGTGTTGAGTTCTTATTGGTTATGATTCTTACTATATCGTTATTCTTTAACTCATGGTTAAGAGGTACAATACTATTGTTAACAATCGCACCAGTTGTAGTTTCTCCTACTTTGGTATGGACTTTATAAGCAAAATCAATTGGAGTGGCTCCTTTAGGAAGTTCTATAACATCTCCTTTTGGTGTAAAGACATAAATATTATTATTTAATACTTCATCTTTTACACTATTTACAAACTCTTCACTGCTCATTTTATCTTTTGATAGATCAATAATTGACTTAAAGAATTGTAGTTTTTGCTCAGTTGTTGATTGCAAATTAGCAGTAGTGTTTGATCCTTTGTTTTCTTTATAGGCCCAATGTGATGCAATTCCATTTTCTGCTACTTCATCCATATCATAGGTTCTTATTTGAATTTCGAAAAGGTATCCATCTATTCCAAATACTGTTGTATGAAGTGATTGGTACATATTGGGTTTTGGCATAGCTATATAGTCCTTAAACCGCCTTGGGAGTGGTCTGAATTTAGAATGAATTATTCCTAGTGCTAAGTAGCACTCTTGTTCTGTATTAACTAAAATTCTTAGTGCTAGTAAATCATATATATCACTAAACTTTTTCCCTTTATCAAGTTTGTTATAAATACTATATATACTCTTTGCACGTCCTTTTATTTCATGAGTAATATTGTGCTCAGTTAGTAGATCTATTACTTCTTTTTGCATATCATATACAGTTCTATCACGTTCTAGTTTTGTTTTATTTAGTTTTTCAGCAATATCATAAAAAACGTCTGGTTTTAGATAGCGAAGAGACAAATCTTCTAGTTCACTTTTTATCTTATGAATTCCTAAATGGTGTGCAATTGGTGCTAAGATTTCTAGCGCCTCACGTGCTTTTACTTTTTGACGATCTTCTGGTGTTGCCCATAAAGTTCTCATGTTATGAAGTCTATCGGCCAACTTAATGATAATAACTCGAACATCCTCGCTCATTCCAACAATTATCTTTTTATAATAATCTATTAAATACTCGTTTTCTGTTGAAAAATGAATTTTACTAAGCTTTGTTACACCTTGTACTAACTTAGTTACGTTTTCTCCGAATTTTTCAGTCATCTCATCAACTGTACAATCACAATCTTCTAAAACATCATGCAAGAAACCTGCGGCAACTGTTTCATAGTCAGCATAGATACTTGTTAAAATTAAGGCAACGTTTAAAGGGTGAGTAATATATTCCTCACCACTTTTACGATATTGCCCTTCATGTTTTTCTTTAGCAAATAAGTATGCTTTTTTTATAAAGTTCAATTGATCTTCATCTTCAATATATGTTTTTAATTTTTCATTTACTTCTTCATAGTTAATATTGTCTTTTTTATTTGGCAAAGGAATCATCTCCTTTATTAGCAATTTATTCCCTTAATTTTCTTTTCATCTACTTCATCTGTATAAATCTTTTTAGGTTTTTCTTTTTTTCCAATATTTTTAGACTCTAACTTTTTAAACATAACTGTTGCAATGAAAATGGATGAGTATGTACCAGCAACAAGTCCAAATAACATTGCTAAATTAAATGTTAAAATTTCTTTTGATCCTAAAAATATTAATGCAATTACTGGAACTAGTGTTGTTATTGATGTATAGATAGTTCTTGTAAAGGTTTCTTTTATACTTTCGTTACATACTTCTGTCAATTTTTCTTTGTCTAATTTTTTCTTATCCTGTTTATTTAGATTCTCTCTAATCCTATCAAAACTTACTATAGTGTCATTAATTGAGTATCCAATGATAGCAAGAATTGCCGCTATAAACATAGTTGATATTTCTAAATGGAAGATTGCAAACAATGCAAATATAATTGCAACATCGTGTATTAAGGCAACGACACCTGATATGGCATAGCTAAATTTGAATCGAATTGACATATAGATAATAATACCAATCATAGCTATTAATACTGAAAGAATAGCATTTTTTGTTAATTCTTTTTTTACTATATTGGATACAACACCGATATTTGTTTTTGCGTCATATTTCTCTTCAAAATAGTCTACTACATCTTTAATCTCTTTGCTAGTTAGTGTATCATTAACTCTTATATTCATTTCTTCGTTTGCTATTTCTATATCTCTTAACTTTAAGTCTAAGTTATTTACATCTTGTTTTAGTGCCTTTTTTGTTATATTCTTTTCGGCTTCAATCGTAATATCACTACCTGCTTGATAATCTATTCCAAGATTTAACCCCTTTATACCAATAATAGCTATTCCTGCTACTATTATTACTAATGATAGTGCTATAAACTTCTTACTATGTTTTAAGAAATTAACATTTTTAAATGGTATCTTTTTTACTTCTTCGTTTTTACTAACATCTGGAATATCTTCTTTTTTAACATTTATAAAAGCTCTTGTTTTATCATTGAAAAAGTTTGTTTTTACAAATAGATTTAGAAGTACTCTTGTAATAAATACCATAGTAAACATTGTTACTGCAATGGTGATTATTAACATTGTAGCAAATCCTTTAATACTTGATTCACCAAATATAAACATAATGATGGCTACAATAAGAGTTGTAACATTTGAATCAAGAATAGCACTAAAACTTGATTTTGTTCCTTCTTTGAAGGCAAGTGGTAAGCTTTTTCCTTTATATAATTCCTCTTTGATTCTAGCAAATGTAATAACATTGGAATCCACTGCCATACCTATTCCTAAAACTAAAGCAGCGATTCCTGGAAGTGTTAATACTCCTCCCACTAGCCAGAATATTCCAAATACTAGGAATGTATATAACATCATCGATACTGCTGATATAAATCCAGCAAAGTGGTATACTGCTATTAAAATTATTGCAATAAGTATAACACCAATAATTCCAGCAATTAATGTTTTTTGTAGGGTAGAATCCCCAAAGGATGCCCCTACAGTTTTTGATGATATTTCTGTTAATCTACTTGGAAGTGAGCCACTGTTTATTAAATCAACTAAATTATTTACTTCATCACTTGTAAAATTACCTTGAATAATGACATCACTTGCAAACCCTTGCGATACAGTTGCAGCACTTAAACAATTTGAGCCGCTGCTACCACAACTACTGGCTTCATTTTGGTAACTATCTTTCAAATCTTCAAAATCTAGCCAAATTACTAGCATATTTTTCTCATAATCTTTAACCTTATTTGTTACCTTATAAAATTCATCTTTATCTTTCACTGATAAAAGCACTGCAGGGTTTCCTGATGAATCTTGAGAAATCTTTGCTCCACCTGCTGTTAAGACATCACTTGTCATAAGTAGGTTGTCTTCTGTGTCCCTGAATGATAAGGTTGCAACAGTGGATAGTTGTTTACGCGCTTCGTCTGGGTCTTTGACTCCTGCTAATTTTACACGTATCTTGTCGTTACCTTCAATAACTATTTCTGGCTCGCTTACTCCTAAGCTATCAATTCTTTTGCTTAACGTTTTATATGTGGCGGTCAGTTTGTCACTAGTCATTTTAGAACCATCAATAGATTCTGCCTTATATAAAATTTCAAATCCACCTTGTAAATCAAGTCCAAACTTTAAATTCTTAAAAAGTGGAATAAAAGAAAAACAAACACCTACAACTATTAATATTAATATAGCTGAAGTTGTAATTACTTTTCTTTTTGTATTTTTTTTAGATTCTACTATCTTTTTCATATGATCACCTCTATTATATTAAATCTTCATCAAAGTATTGTGTTCTTCTTGTTCGTTGTAATTTTCCTTTTAAATATTCATCTATTCTTTTGTTTTCTACGTGTAAGATATCATTCACTATATCAGATAACATTAGGTCTTTTGATTTTATCCATTTCACTTCAATTAAGTAATTCCAGATATCTTCTTTTTTTATATAGGGATATCCCAGTCTGTGCAGCTCTTCACACTTTGCGTTTAAGGCAGGTTTTATACGGTTAAACAATTCCTCTTTACTATTAAAACTAAAATCCATCTTAGACTCACATCCTTTGACTTCTATTTCATTATATCAAATAATAAAAAAAATTAAATAAAAATTGTTTGTTTTATTTAATTTTATTATATTTTTCTATTTATATTATAGATTTAATAAGAGATTTTAGATTTTGGAACTTCAATTGCGGGACTAATTAAATAGGCAGAACCACTATCAACTGCGCCGCTATATACAGCTTGATCGCTACCATTAGTCACCCAAATAAAAGAATGTTTAGGGCTCACAGAATTGAATGATTCCAACCATTTACCATTTTTTAAATTTTTATTGGTATAATTAGTATTTTCCAGCAAATATTGACATTCGTTTAAATCTCCGGCTTTCCAACTACCGACTGCATTATTTTTACATGCACTGTTTACTTCTTGTGCTGTTAATAGTCTTGCGGCATAGCCTGCATAACTAAATCCCTCCACTATTACTGTACCCGTTTCGTCTTTTATATCCCTTGTTGTATTTGCTAAACTTACATTAGGCCATTGTTTAGTCGTTGGGAGTTGTAACATAGCCGTTTGTGGTCCTAAATCACCAGATGAATCTGTATTATATGCGGAAGCAGTTGTATTATTAGCTACTCCTTCTGATACACCATTATAGTAAATTAATACAGCATAACTATTATCAGTATCTAAGTCACTTACATAATAAAATCTTTCTGTTAGAGGATCATATATTCCATCACCATTCACATCACAGTCAAAGGCATCTCCACTTGCTAATGTTCCAGTTGTTCCTAAGTTACCATAGGTTATGGTATCCCCTACTGCATAGCCACTTCCATTACAGAAGCCCCCTACAATCCCTGATCCATTTTTTATTTGATTACATACTTCTGTATGTAGTGTCGTTGCACGTTTACATACTGGATGAGTTATTGCTACTGCAGAGTCATCTGCTTGGATATAATTTATGCTAAATGTTAAATTTAGTGCTGTTTCTACTTGAGGCAGGTCTGCTGCTATTAAATCTTTCTTAAACTCTACTCGCACCTTTATTGTTTCCTTTTTGTCTGCTGCTAGTAATTGTTTTTCAGAAACGATAGCTCCACTACTATACGTTACTGTG
>CAOJYR010000005.1 GCA_948465965.1 uncultured Mycoplasmatota bacterium | reverse complement strand
AAATTTATATTATATTAAATAATCTTATTGTCTACTTTTTCTTGACTAATGCAAAAGCATTTATAAGATATCATTTGTAATTAAAATTATGATTAAATTCCTGAAATATTTCCGAAAAATATTCACTTTTCGATAATAATATAATTGGAATGCTTATGGTTAGGATTTTCATTACTTACCTTTTAGGGGATTCCCTAGGAGGTGATACTATGGAATTATTGATTATAATTTTATTCTCAATAAACTTTAATTATTTTCTCATATTAGAAATAATACGTGAAATAAAAAAAGTACCTAATCATCAACCTTCAAAGCATGATTAGGTAAAAACCAAAAAACAATTTGGAAACCCTAACCATCAGGGGGTTAAGTATTCCATTTTTATTTTATGAAGATTTCTCTTCTATATTCAATATATCATATTTTTGTATACTGTGCAATTACTTTTAAACTAAAAAAACAAATAACAATTATTATGAATTTTTTTCATAAAATTAGTTTTCTCCTTAATACCAAAGCATATTAATATTATCTAACCTTAATATGGGCTTCTCTTAATTGCATCTCGTCTACCTCAGTAGGTGCTCCTGTTAATAAGTCTGCTCCACTTGCTAACATTGGGAATGCAATAGTCTCACGAATAGAATTCTCATCTAATAGCATCATTAACATTCTATCGATTCCAGGAGCCATTCCTGCATGTGGTGGAGCTCCATACTTAAATGCTTCATATAAAGCATTAAACCTTTTTTCAATTTCATCCTCTTCATATCCTGCAATAGCAAAGGCTTTTCTCATAATATCTAAATCATGGTTACGAACAGCTCCACTTGCCATTTCAATTCCGTTACATACAAAATCAAATTGGTAAGCTAAAACATCTTCAGGCTTCTTAGATTCTAAAGCTTCCATTCCACCTTGTGGCATACTAAATGGATTGTGTGTGAAAATGTATCCATCCTCTTCATCACTCCATTCATACATTGGAAAATCCTTAACAATACAGAATTTAAATTCATCTTTATCAATTAAATCAAGCCTACGCCCTAATTCATCACGAATTAGCCCTGCATATTTATAAGCATTCTTTCTATCAGCAATAAAGAAAATAACACTTCCTGGTTTTAAGTTTGCAACTTCTATTAAATCCTCTCTTTCTTCATCAGATAAGAATTTATCAATTGGGCCAACAAAGCTCATATCATCTGCTACTTTAAAATATCCAATACCAGCAGCCATTCCAATACTTTTTGCATAATCGCCTAAATCATTAAACCAAGAATTAGATTTATCCGCAATATTTTCTACTACAATACCTTCTACTTGAACTCCTCTAAATGGTCTAAAAGTAGTATCTTCAAATACATCAGTTAAATCTACTAATTCAAGAGGATTTCTAAGATCAGGTTTATCAGTACCAAAGCGTTCCATCGATTCTTTAAAACTTAAACGAGTAAATGCTTCATCACTAAGTTTTTTACCTTTACCAAATTCTTTGAATGTATTTCTAAATATTTTTTCACCAATTTTTAATACATCTTCTTCTTCAGCAAAAGCCATTTCAAAATCTAATTGATAAAACTCTCCATATACTCTATCACTTCTTGCATCTTCATCCCTAAAACAAGGAGCAATTTGGAAATACTTATCAAATCCTCCACACATTAGTAATTGTTTAAATTGTTGTGGAGCCTGAGGAAGGGCATAAAATTTTCCATGAAATTTACGAGAAGGTACAATAAAATCCCTTGCTCCCTCTGGAGACGATGCAGTTAATATCGGTGTTTGCATCTCTAAGAAATCTTCTTCTTTCATAATTTTTCTTAAATAATCAATTACTTTCGTTCTGAAAATAATATTTTCTTTTACTTTAGGATTTCTCATATCTAAATAACGATATTTCAATCTTACATCTTCACTTACTTCTTTAGATGTCATAACTTCAAAAGGTAAAACGTTATTAGCCTTACCTAATACCTCTAGGCTATCTACTAATAACTCAATCGTACCAGTTGAAATACGACCATTATAATCTTCTTCATCCCTTTTTCTAATAGTACCGAATAAAGTGATACTAGATTCGCGAGTAATTCCTTCAAATATAGCGTCATCATTACTAACAACTTGAATAACACCTGACATATCACGAACATCAACGAATATAACTCCACCATGGTCTCTGATATTTTCAACAAAACCGGCTACTCTTACTTTACTATCAACTAAATCTTCACATAACTCACTACACATATGAGTCCTATATCTATTTTCCTGCATTATTTTTTCTCCTCTCTAATTCACTTATAATAATTTCTTTGGATTTATTTGGATTAGCCTGACGGTTTGATCTTTTCATTGTTTGACCAATAAAGAAATTAATCGCAGACATATTACCATCTTCTACATACTGTCTTACTATCTCACCATTTTCATCCATTATTTCAGTAATCAATTTTAAAAGTTCCCCTTCATCATTAATTTGATGTAGACCTTCTTTTTCAATTAATTCCACTGGATCCATTTTTTCATCAATCGCTTTATATAAAATCTTCTTACCATGATCCAAAGAAATATCACCTTTACTAACTAAATCCACTACACCACTTAACATCTTAGGTGTAATAAATAAATCGTTTAAAGATATTTCCAACTTATTTAGTGTTGAAAGAATAGCAGTAATTACAAAATTAACTGATAATTCTACATCACTTCCATAAGATAATACTTCTTCAAAATAATCAGATATACTTCTTTCCTTAGATAAAGTTGCACTATCCTCACTACTAATACCTAATTGAGTGTATTTTAAATATCTACTAAGTTTTAACTCTGGCAAAGTACTTCTTAATTCATCCAAATATTCTTTGCTTAACGAAACAGGTGGAATATTAGGTTCCACAAAATATTTATAATCAACTGCATCTACCTTTTCACGCATAGAATATGTTTTTCCATCTTCAGCAATACGACGAGTTTCTTGAACAATTTTCTCGCCTCTTTCTAAAAGTTCGCTTTGACGTTTTATCTCATATTCGATTGCAGCCCTTACATTATTAAATGCATTAATATTTTTCATCTCTACCTTTGTACCTAGTTTATCAGAGCCTTCCTCCATAAGAGAAATATTCACATCACATCGCATTTGTCCATAGTTACTTTTCGCTTCACTTACTCCTAAATATAAGAATACGTCCCTCAAATCTTCTAAGAAGGTAACTGCCTCATCCGCACTTTCAATACAAGGTTCTGTAACAATTTCAATTAATGGTATTCCACTTCTATTATAATCGATTAAAGAATACTTTGGATGATGTTCAAGTGAAGCTGTATCTTCTTCCAAATGTAATTGATGAATATCGACTCTTTTAATTTTTCCATCAACCATTATATCTAAATAACCATTGATACCCATTGGTTTTGTCACTTGCGTAATTTGATAACCCTTAGGTAAATCAGCATAAAAGTAATTCTTTCTATCAAATAATACTTCGTCTGGATTTGTACAATTTAGAGCCTGCGCTGTAAGAAGTGCTTTACGACAAGCCTCTTTATTAGGAACTGGTAAAATCCCAGGAAGCCCTAAATCAACAGGTGCAACATTTTCATTTGGAATTTGAGAAAATGTATTCGGTGCAGATGAGAAGTTTTTTGCCTTCGTTTCAAGTTCACAATGAACCTCAAGTCCAATAACAACTTTATACATCTATATCACCTACCTTAGCATAAATATCTTTATATCCAGTTAACTCTTCTATTCTTTCGGCCATATTTAAAACAATATCATCACATTTAACTCCACCAGTAATATTAATACCAACTGGCATATCAGAAACAAATGCAAATGGTAAAGTTATAGACGGAAATCCTCCAAAGTTACCAATAGCTAAATGATTTTCTAAAAGTAAATACCTATCAGATAACTTCTCATCTTTCTCATCAAACTTAGGAGCAATACCACCACTAGCAGGTAAAATCATACCATCATATTCTTTAAACAATTCAGTTATTTTATCAACGATCATATGACGAACACGACAAGCATTTAAGAATAACTTCTCCTGATTTTCTTTTTGTAAAATATAACTACCTAAAATAAAACGTCTCTTAATAAGTTCAGAAAATCCTTTTGTACGAGCATCAAACATAATTTCTTCTATAGAATTACCTTCTCCCCTAGGACCAAATTGTATTCCTGTAAGATTAGCATTATTACTAGTAGCTTCAGCACAACTTATACACATATATGTAGGATAGATTGCATTAAATAAATCTTTATCAACAGAAACTTCTTCTACTACAAATCCCATTTCACGACACTTATCAAGTAATTCATGAAATTTTTCTAAAACCTCTATTAATTCGCTATCTCCACTATCTTTATATAAATCCAAATCACAGATTTCCTTGATATAAAATAATTTTCTTCCTTTTATATCATTATCCAATGTATCTACATATTTTTTTCCATCATCTTTTAACGTAACCATATCCTTAGGATCTTGCCCTTTTAATATATCAGTAACAATAGCAGCATCACGCACGTTTCTAGTTAGTGTTGCAACATGATCAAGACTCGATGCAAAAGCAAACATTCCATAACGAGAAATTAAACCATAAGTAGGTTTAAATCCGACAATTCCTCCAAAAGAGGCAGGCTTTCTAACAGAGTCTCCCGTATCAGATCCAATAGAAAAAGGTACAATTCCTAAAGCAACACTAGCTGCACTTCCCGCACTAGATCCACCAATTTGTCTTTCTTTATCCCAAGGATTTCTAACAATTCCAGTATGACCAGTAGTACCAGTTCCTCCCATTGCAAGTTCATCTAATACAGTTTTACCAACCAACACTCCACCTGCACGTTTTAACTTTTTATAAACAGTCGCATCATATACTGGAACATAATCCTTTAAAATATTTGAAGATCCTGTCGTTAAAATACCAGTTGTCGAAAAGTTATCTTTTAATGCATAAGGAATACCACTAATTAAACTATTACTTCTCTTAACTTTACATTTATCTATAATAGTTACAAAAGAATTATAATCCTCTTGAAAATAATGTGCTAGCTTATTAGCACTCCCAAATAACTCTTCACTTGTAACGTTACCATTATCTAAACTCTCTCTTAATTCTAAAATACTTTTTCCTCTATACATCTTCATCCACCACCTTTGGTACCCTAACTTGATCATTTACTTGATGTTTAGCATTTTCTAAAACTTCAGAAACAGTTAAATAGTCACCTATTTCATCTTCTCTTAGGCTAACATCATTATTAGGAAAAGGAAAGGTCATTGGGCTAACATCACTAATATTAGGAATTTTTTCTATTAAATTCATCTGTTTTAAAATAATATCAAACTCTTCTTGTAATGTCTCATATTCACTATCATTCATATCAAACATTAATTTATGAGCATAATCTCTTAACTTTTCTTTCTCTATCATCATAATCCTCCTTTATATAAACAAAAAACACTAGCATAAGTCCAACTAAGGGACGAAAACTAGTGTTCCGCGGTACCACCCAAATTATTATAGAAACCTATAATCACTTTTTGATATCAATTAATCAAGTATCTGTAACGGGATACTACCGGCTTAGTCTACTAAATTTCTTTAAGCACTTAGAAGTGTTATTCGAGTATTATATTATACTAAGTTCCACCAACCCTTAGCTCTCTATGAAAAGGGATAACACCTACTTCTCTTCTTCATCGATTTCTACTATATTCTACTACAGTATACGCTATTTTGTCAATTTTAAAATAAAAATATGAAAGAAAGCCTACTTTCTTTATTATCTTTCCCAACTTTAATAAAATCATTCTATTACCAATTATATTTTATAAATCAGATAGCAATTAACATAATATAAAAAGGAAATTTTAGCCTAAATCTATTTAAAACCTCTTACAAATCTAAAAATATTTATATCTTAATTATTCCCTGCTTCTAACGCTACAAAAAATATTACCATTTTATCTAATATATCATTTAATTTTAATAAACTATGAAAAAATACATATATTTTTAATATTATATAGTAAAAGGAGTGTTATAATGTGTACTGCTATTTCCATAAACTCAAAACAAAATGAAATACTTTTAGGTCGTACATTAGATTTTTATCACGATTTTGACTTAGAAATATGTATTATTCCTAAAAATTATGAATGGCATAGTATAATTACATCCAGATTATATAGAAATAAATATTCATTTATTGGAACTGCCGAAAGAGAAAAAGGAAACTACCTTTGTGATGGAATGAATGAAAAAGGTCTAGGTGTAGCGGCACTATATTTC
Organism: uncultured Mycoplasmatota bacterium; assembly: GCA_948465965.1. Taxonomy (GTDB): domain Bacteria; phylum Bacillota_I; class Bacilli_A; order RF39; family UBA660; genus CAJMSU01. The sequence goes on along the minus strand of CAOJYR010000005.1, from coordinate 59,029 downwards.
CCAGAACATACTAACCCTTACAAAAAAGCAGAAGTCGACCAAAATGCCATTGCCAACATTGAAGTTGTTACTTATCTATTAGGTAATTGCGAAAATACAAATGATATTATTACCATTATCCCAACAATACATATTATAGAAGAAGATAACCAGTCAAGTGCTCCCCTACATTGGATTGCATCAGATAAAACCGGAAAAACAATTTCTATTGAACAAACAGAATCAGGTCTACATGTTATAAATAATCCAGTAGGAGTTTTAACAAACAGTCCAGAATTTAATTGGCATCTAACGAATTTAAGAAATTACATGAATCTTTCATCAAAACAGTTAGAATCAGTAAATTGGGATAGCATTACTTTAAATCCATTTGGGCAAGGTTTAGGATCTTTCGGACTACCAGGAGACTTTACCTCACCTTCTCGCTTTGTAAGAATGGCTTTTGCTAAAAACTTTATTGACCTACCAGAAACAAAAGAAGAAACTATAATTACCTGTTTTGAATTAATGAAACTAGTCTCCATTCCAAAGGGCCTTATTTTAACACAAGATAAGAGTACAAATTATACACAATATACAATTTTTATGAATCTAAATACAGGGGACTATTATTTTAATACTTATTTAAATAACACCATAAAAAAAGCCAATATAAATGATATAGATTGTAAAGACATCACTTCTTTAGGAAAACTAAAATGTAACGCCAATATTGAACATCTTTGACTTTCCACTTAAAAATCTTCTAATAAAATAATTTATTTTTCATAATTAAATATTTATGGTAAAATATCTACAGGAAGTGATTATATGAAAAAAACAATTCTTACAGGACTACGCCCTACTGGAAACCTTCACCTAGGTCATTACTTTGGAGCATGTCAAAATTATTTAAAAATGCAAAACGAATATGACTTTTATTTAGAGATTGCTGATGTTCAGGCCTTAACTGATAATTTTAATAATCCTGAAAAAGTTAGAAAAAATGTAAAAGAGATAACTATGGATTTATTATCTATTGGACTTGATCCAAAAAAAGTTAATTTCTTTATTCAATCAAAAATTCCAGAAATTGCAGAACTTACTGTTTTTTATTCTAACTTAGTAACAGTAGCTCGCTTACAACGAAATCCAACTGTAAAAAATGAAATAGCACAAAAAAAAGAATTATTTGGAAATAATGGCGAAAGTATAACCTATGGATTCTTAGGATACCCCGTTTCTCAAGCTGCAGACATTACTGCCTTCGATGGAGAATTAGTCCCAGTTGGTGATGATCAACTACCCCTTTTAGAACAATGCCGCGAAATAGTTAGAAAATTTAACTCAATTTATGGAACAGTCCTAAAAGAACCAGAACAAGTCTTAAGCAACATAACACGTGTTAAAGGACTAGATGGTAATGAAAAAATGGGTAAAAGCTTAGGAAATGCTATTTATTTAATAGATGATGAAGAAACAATAAGAAAAAAAGTTATGGGAGCAGTTACTGATCCTAATAAAATAAAAAAAGATGATCCGGCTAACCCTGATATATGTATGGTATATTATTACCACAACTTAGTAAATAAAGAAAATCTAAATTCAGTATGCTCTGAATGTAAAATGGGAACACGAGGATGTGTAGCCTGCAAAAAAGAACTTATTAACAAGATGAACGAATTTTTAAAGCCTATTAAAGAAAAAAGAAAAGAATATGAAGAAAACCCAGATCTTGTAGATGAAATTTTAAAAAATGGTACAGCAAAAGCACAAGCAAAAGCTAAAGAACAAATAAATAAAGTAAAACATGCCATGAAAATAGACTACTAATGTAGCCTATTTTTTTTGATAACTAAGTCGAACAATTTCATATAAGTTATTATACTTATCATCATAATGACCATTAATATCATCTATCATTATTTTATATCGATCACAAATGTCTTTATCATCCCTACCAAATACTTCTTCATATAAATAATTAAATTTATCAAAATATTTTTCTTTAAATAAAGACTCAATCTCCTTTAATAAGTACCTCTTCTTAAAAGTCTCATTTCTAGTCAAAAATAAATCAACATCATATTTTTCAATAACCTTATAACTAAAATCAAAATCTGGAAGAATAGAAGCCTCATCTATGATATCTTCCTCCTCATCCAAAAGCAAACTACTCCTACATATCACAGTACCATCTTTATAAAATTCAACCGCTACAACCTTATTTAAATCACAAAATAATGCCCCATATTTAATAATTTTCTTATTTTTATAAAGTACAGTCATATTACTAATCATATCCAAAAAACTCTTACTAACCTTTATATTACTAGTAATTATATTTTCCATATCCAAAGAGCTAATCTTAAATAAAGGAATTTTTTTAATATGTTCTAAATTATCCTTCTTACTCCACTCATAAAACTCTAATAATCTTTTATTATCACTAAAATTAAGTAATATATCATAAACATAAATCATTGTTTTTTCTCCTTTCTACATAAAGAAACCACAAAAATAATAAACCCAATTATAAAAAAATAACACTCATATCTACCTAAAATATAGAAAAAATAATCTCTAATACTAAAACCAAAAGCAAATAAGTTTAAATAAAGCCAAAAATAAGTAAAACCAATAACCATTAATATATAACCAACAATTAATCCTAAAACTTTCCTCACCATACTAAACTTTATGATACTTCCAATTTTAGTATACTTATATTTTCTTAATATATACAAAAAAATAATAAAACTACTAATCAATAATTTTATTATTTTTAACTAATTTTTTAAATTTATTTACATTTTCATCCTGATCTAACAATCTACTACTATAATTATAATGCTCTATAACAAACTGTTTTACTTGACAACATACATCAGTACTATGAATATAGGATACAAATTTATCATAATTTAACCATTCTTTTGGTACATTTACAGATAAATCATAAAAATTTTTCAAACTAAATTCCGATATAGGAATAGCATATTCCAACAAAGGAACAAAACCAATCATTTGATATGGATCTTGCCATTCTGTATACAAATAATAATAGCCATACCCCTTATATTTATTTAAAACTTCCTTATCAAAATCACATTGAATAATATAAGTTTTATATCCTCTTCCATCTAATTCTTCTTGTTTAAACTTCTGTGCTGCCTCTGCCATATCAAAAAAATGAATATATCGAATATTGGGATCATAATTATGCGTATTTCTTCCACTACTATATTTCTTTGATACAATTTTACCCTTTAAATAATACTCTAATTCTTTTTCACTTATCGCCCTATAAACCAACATCCCTTTCACCCACCAATAATTACTAATTACCTATATTAATGCTCTTTTATTTAAAAGTCAACAATAAAAAATACAAAGAAAAAAGATCTAGATTTCTAGACCTCATCATTATTTTCCAATTTTACAACTTCAACCCTATTTATAGTATCAAACTTTTTAGAAATTTTATCTGCAGTTATAGAAACATTCTCAACATCTTTATTAACCGTCTGAATACTACGAGCAAGTTTATCCCAACGCTCTTTATATCTAGAAAATTCAATTCCCAGTTTATTTAATTCTTCATGAATAATCGAAGTATATTTATCACGTTCCATATTTTTAATAATCATTTCAATCACAGTAAGAGTGGAAATTAATGTAGTTGGACTAGTAATCCATACTCGTCTTTTATAAGCATATTCTATGATATCAGAGTGATATGCATTAACTTCTGCAAAAATAGCCTCAGCTGGTAAAAATAAAATAGCCTGATCAGTAGTTTCTCCAGGAATAATATATTTATTACTGATAGCATCTATATGTTTTTTCATATCTTGTTTAAACAACTTTTCCGCCATACTACGTTTTTCCTGTGATAAATTCTTATCTACCATCAATTGATAATGTTCCAAAGGAAACTTAGAATCAATAGCAATTGTCCCAAGAGGTTCTGGTGCAAAAACAACACTATCTGCAATAACCCCAGTACTTAAAGTATATTGTAAGCGATATATATTATCATTTTTCTCTCCAAATACACTACTCAAAATATGTTTTAAATTAACTTCTCCAAAAATACCACGAGTTTTCTTATCAGTTAAAATACTTTGCAAACTAACAATATCACTAGACAAAGTTTCAATCTTCTTTTGTGCCTCATCTATCTTAGAAAGGCGCTCAATTACACTCATAAATGTTTTGTTTGTTTTCTCAAAATTTTGATCAAGTCGTTCATTTACTTTATCATTAATAGCCATAAGTCTTTTTTCTACTTGCTCATTCAATTTATTAAAATCATTATTCAAATTTTGTGATAAACTATCTTTAAATTCCCCCAGCTCCTTAATCATATTCACTTCTAGTCTACCAAGTCTCTCTGTAATATTACTTTCATTTATATTCTTAAATAAAGAAAGAACTACTAATATTAAAATAACAATTAATAACCCCAAAATAACATAATCCATACAACACCTCTACTCTATATTCATCTTTTTACTAACTAATTTTGATATTAAATACGCTACCACTAACATAACAGAGACAATAATAATTGTATTAATATCAGTAATACTTTCTATTAAACTTTTCCCAACATATCCCCAAAATAAAATCATAAACACTTTACCAATCATAATCGCTGTTAAAAATTTTTCTCTAGAAATAGAAGCAACACCACAAACGATATTAATAAGAAAAGCTGGTGTAAAAGGAAGAGCAATTAAAAGCACCAAATTAGATAAAGAAATCTTTTTAAATTTATCTATAGCCTTATCGATTCTTTTCCTAACTCTATCAGAAAGAAACTTATAAATAAAACGATTAGATAAATAATAAAAAAGCGAATAAGACAAAAAGCATCCCAAACATGTAGCCATCCAAGATATAGCAATACCTATAAAAATGCCAAATGCATTTACATTCAAAGCCACAAAAACACCAAGTGGTAAGGCAGGAATTAATGATTCCAAAAGCACTAACAAAAAGCCAAATAGAATTCCACCAGATGATATAAAAGATGTAGAAAACTCTACAAAAGAATGAACAAACTCCATATCTTATCACCTTCTAATTTATTATAGTACAATTTTATTTTATTAACAAGTAATAGTTATATCCACCTAAAACATTTTTAGTATTATACCCCAAATAATTAAGTTCTAAACTAACATCACTACTAATATGCCCATTATAACAATATAAATAATATGTTTTATCTTTATCTAAATAGTCTCCTGGATTAGTAATTAAATAATTGCTAGGTATATTAATAGCTCCCTCTATATGTGATATATTATATTTATACTTATCACGAATATCTATCAAATTAATATTCTCATGACCTAATTTAGATACCAACTCTTCCATACTTATACTCAATTTTAATCACCTCTAGTATAAGTTATGAAAAAAAAGAAAGTCTAATAATTATAGACTCCTATTTTATTTTATAAGGACTTTTCTCTGTACCTTTTCCACTCTTAAATAAAGTTGTATCAGATAAATAGACTATGGGTCTAACACCTGCATAAACAGATGCAGATTCAGATTTTACTACTCCACCATTATCAACATAAAACACATAATCTGTACTATCTTGAACAGATGTTGCTAACCACCAATCAAAATCAGTCTCTAAGTAGTTATAATTTTGGCAAGACTGACTAAGTGAATTTAAACAATTACTATCAATACTAGCATTAATATAATCAGAAACAGTTAACAATCCAATTTTTTGATTAGACAAATTATTGGAACATTCAATAGAATTATCCTTACTTTCTTCAAAAGTACTACGATTTCCTACACATAAATTAAAACTAGAAAGCTTAGTTCTATCATTACTACTTAATATAGCAGTAGTATCCTCATTATCTTTATATATGTCATTTAAATATGATCTTATTCTACTAGCATCATACTGATTGATTCCAGAATTGTATTTAGACTGCATATTATAACGATTATCCCATGGATAATTATAGTTATATTCTCCATTTAAAACCAAAACAATTTTATTATCCGAAGTAATTTTAACTATTCTCCATAAAGAACGATCAAGTTCAACATAATTTTTTACATCTTCTCCCCTAAATACATAAGAGTTATTAGAATTATATAAACCTGCCCCGCTATTAACAGTCTTCTTAGTAACAATCTGGTAAAGTGATTGTGTAGCATAATTTTCACCACAATTTAGATAAGGAGTATAAGAATAATCGTTACCGCTTTTTTGTACAATAACTTTTCCCGTACAACTAATATCCTCACCTGTATATTTTTCCATTTCCTTCATATATTCAGAAGCAATTAAAGTAGAAGAATTAATTTCAACAACTTGTTCTTCATCCTTTGGTAAACTTTTCTTATGATCACCAAAATAACTTATCGCAGCATTCTTTAAAATCTCTTCAATATCATCATAAGAATAATCCTTTTTAGAAAAAAGAGAAAAAACAGCCAAAATCAATAGTAATAGAATCAACCCACCTAATATAATTCCTGATAATTTCAACATTTTCTTTTTAAATTCATTACTATTTTTATTATCTTTAGGAGTATCCTCTTTTTCTTCTGTATCTAAAACATTAATCTTACCTACATTAAATTTATCACTCATATTATGTCCTCCTATTAATTATCAAAAAAGTCATCAAAAAATTCATCATCATCAGGATCATCATCAATAACTAAATCATTACTTGACGACTTTTTCTCCTCAATTTTATCAGGGATTGCTACTGTTTTGTCTGTATTTACCTTCTTTTCTTCTTCCTTCTTCTGTTCCTCTTTATTTCTCTTCTCTTCCTCTTCTAGTTCTGCAATCTTTGCATCAATCTTTTTAACTAACTCATCTACATCAAAACCAATTCCATCATCCTTAGAAGAAGACTTGATAGAAGAATTATCATTGTTAGAAAAAGGCGACATTTGATTCTGGACAGGTTTAGAAGAAAATGGATTATCATTTCCTCCCATCATAAATCCTGGCATCATACCATTAGGCAAACTTCGATTACTATCTCCCATAAACGGATTAGATCCTCTAGGCGTTCCACCAAACATTTCCTGATGTTTAGGCATTTCCTTTTTCTCATCATCTGCAGCATTCATCATTTCTAATAGCTTTTTCTTCTTTTGATCTTTTACAAATTCTTTTATATCAAAGGTATGTACCACTTGCTTTTCACGCTCAGGATATTCCGCCTTAGGATACTTCTTTCCCCAATCAAGCTTAAAGTATGGTGTAAACTTGGTTTTAAAAGGCTGCTTTCTCATACGAAGAATAATAACTTCAAATTGCTTCATTCTTTGTAAATCTGAAACTGTAACTAATGGAGTAGAAGCAGTTTTATCATCTTTTTTAGACTTAACTTCACCACACATCTTAGAAATCTCTTCCAAAGCCTTAAGTTCAGTAGTAATCAAATAAATAATATTACCACAGTTACCACGTATAGTTTCTGCATTCTCTTTACCATAAACTTGATCAAGTTGAGCAAAGTTTTGAATAATCATCGTAAAACGAATCAACCTAGAACGAGCCGCAGTAATCATAGTAGTAACATCCTTTAAAGGTGGCATATTCGCAAACTCATCTAATAGGAAATTTGTTCTTACTGGTAATTTACCACCATTGTTTTGTGCAACACTTATTAAAGTTTCATAGATTTGCTTTAAAAGAATAGTAACCAACGAATGATAAGTCTTTTTCTCATCTTGAATAACAATAAATACAGCTGTAGGACGTTCACCAATACTCGCTAAATCAATATCACTATGCGATAACATCTCACTTAGATTATCACGCGATGCAAATAATTTAACCTTTTGTTTAAATACAGATAAAATACTTCCTTTTGTCTCAGTTGGAGCCATAATAGTACTAGAAGCATTTATTGCTGCTGCACTAGCTGGATCTTTTGCTCCGAAGTATTCTTTAATATATGTTGATCCACCAAATTTCTCTTCACCAACAGTAGTTGCTAAGGAGATACTATTAATATTAATCTCTTCTTCTTTAGCATCCTCAAAAAGTCCAAGGGCAACTCCTGAAAAATAATCTGCAGAAGTCTTTTCCCAAAATGGATCAGCGTTTTTATTTGATTCATCATACAAAATATTTAAAGCCAAATCATCTAATAACTCAATAGCTTTATCTTGATTACCAGATTTATAAATTTGATAGGGTAAAGTCATTGGGTTCCATGCATTACCATTTTGAGGATCACGAAAGTTCAAAAGTAAAATCTGATAACCTCTATCACGAAGCATAGTACTCGTTTTTTCATAAATTTCACCTTTAGGATCGGTAATAATCATTGATTCTTTAGCCTTAGCTAAACTATGAACCAAAGGAAGAATTACTGTTTGTGTTTTACCTGAACCAGTAGCACCAATAACTAATGAGTGATATTCACTATTATCAACCCACATCTCTTTATCATTTAAAATTAATGGAACTCCAGCCACTTTAGAATTTTTTTGCTTAATTTCTACTTGTTCAAGCTCTTCCTTAATTTCTTTTTCCTTAGCCCATCTAGAATAACCTTTATCTTTCTTATCTGTTGTAAAACCAAAGCCCTTCTCTCGTTCAAAAAAGTAAGAACTAACACTTACCAAGAGTCCTCCTAAAGTTAAAAAATATAAAGTTAAAGTAGCCGCGATAAATCTAGGAGAAAAAGCAGGAAACGGATTTAATCCATACAAATACCCCTCAGTTGCAAAAGAATGAAGATTAAGTACTCCAACACAAACTACATAAAGTAAAAAAACAGCAAATATAACAAAAATTGTTATATCTTCTGGATCAGCCCTGAATTTAAATTTCATATTACTACGTCCTTTCGCAATATATTATAACATTGAATAGTATTTTTGTCATTTATATTTTTTATCATACGTCCTATTTCTTCTTAATTTTAACGCTATGATAAGTATAAAACCACCTATTACTATACCAAATAACACTAATATAATATAAATTGGAGTTTCTTCCTTATAGTTATTTTTATAATCAATTTTCATATATATTGATTTTTCATTATAATTCTTATCTGTAATTTTCCAAGTATATGTATTTTTAGAAACACTATCAGCATTAGATTCAACAACTAAATATTTAGTCTTAATGTTAATTTCTAATTTATCAATCTGCTTCACTGTATCACGATAAATACAGTCTAATCCCTTACTAGTATTTAAAGTAATATACTTCTCATCTTTAGTAACACTTTTATTATAAAAACATTCATTAATTGCATTAGAATTCTGAAGTTTATTTTCATTATATTCATAATAATAGTTCAAATATAATAAATCATGATCTTTATCAATACCCTTAGTAGTTTTATAATAGTTTGTCATATTTGTATCAAAATCATAATAAGCAGATCTATTTTGACTATATAAACTATCAACCAACTTATTATTTTCTGCATTATTAACAAAATATAATCTTATATTTTCATACATACCATTATTATCGATAGTTAAATCATATTTAACAGTACAACCACTAATAAATAAAGTTAAAATAATTATTAAGAAAAGTTTAAAAATTTTTTTCATATTCCACCTAGCCTTCTAATTCTAAAAAGTAAACATATCCACTAAAATTATAACTTCCTGAATAATATTTTCCATAAGAATTATAAAAATCATCTAATGATACAGTCTTACTTCTAAAGTTAACACATCCCCAACTATTAGGACAACTAGTTGTATTATCAGCCCAACCCTCAGTAACCGTAACTGTTCTATCAGTGACATCTTCAATAATAGCAACATGTCCATATCCACCAGGTTGAGTCCACGAAATAATAGATCCTGCTTTTAAATCCTTTATATTATTACTACCTTTAAATTTTCCTCTTGTATTATTATACCAATCTCCACCATTACCATAAACGTTTAGTAGTTGATTTTTAATTTTGTCAGCTTGTTCACTAGTTATTTTACCTTTAGAAGCCAAATCCTGTGCAATTTCAATAGCACGCGCCTGTGCATACCATACACATTGACCACGATTTGAATTTTTATAGGTAAACGCTACATCTCTAGCTGTTGGAGCAACAGTACGTAAGGTCCATCCACCCAAAGATGTTCCAGTTCCAGAACAAGAACCACTAGATGATGTATTAACAACTACATCATATTGTGACAAATTATATTGCTCTATAGCATTAATTAAGGTAGTTGCATAAGAACTAGATGTAGCATAACCAGCTCTTTTTAATGCATATGCTTGATCAGAATAATTTTTAGCACTAAATACACCTGCTGTTGTATATCTTTGATTCTCCATTAGAAAGTTCGAATGATCCATAATGGATTGTGCAATACTAGGATAAGTTCTAAATGAATCAGTAATAGCAACGGATTGACCGTTAACTTCTTCATGTGTTGCAACATTCGTACACGTTGAATAACCATTACATTTAATACCAAATAAATTATTCTGTATATCACTACATGCCCAACCAGACTCTATTATTGCCTGAGCCATAGTAATAGATGCAAAAACACCAGTACGACTATAATCCTGTTGAGCAACTGGTCCAAACTGATTAATCCATTCTGCTAAATTGCCTTCATTATGAAGCTTGCATAAAGTATCGGCCTGTAAATCACTACTTATACAATAGTCACCAGTAGATCCCTTTTCCCACTCTCTAACCAAATCTTTATAGTTATTAGCATATTCTAAGGCATCTTTTGCCATTTTCTTTCTTTTCGCTACACTAGAATTTGGTAAATAATTTAAAAAAACATGATTAACTAAATTATCCTGAAAGACATCCTTATCGAAAGTTGTACTTTCTTCTTTAAACATAGCATCCGCAATTTCTTTTATTCTAGAAGTGGACATCGAATCATAATCTATGCCAGACACATTACTTTGTAAAGAATAAAAAACACCCGCAATATAGATCACATCTATATTCTTTCCATTAGATTGATACTCACTTTTTACATCCCTTACTCTTTCATAAAAAGCCTTAGCCTCAGGACTTGATGCATTATAACCAATATTTCCGGTATTACCTCCTGTACTATCACTAACTCCCATTGCATCATCATAAGTACTAGTACCACCTGATGCTGCTAATATAACAGTAGAAAACAACAATAAAGACAAAAGCGCAGGAGCAAATACCATAACTGCAACTTTAATAGAAAGAGAACCAGAAAAAATTCCGTTAAAAGAAGAATCTTTATTTGAATCCTTATTATCTTCATCATTGTTTAAAAAATTAGGTTTTTTTCTACCAAAAGGTCCGGGTAAAAAGTTAGAACCCATACCACCACCAGTTGATCCACTAGAAGAATCCGATGATGCTTCTTTAGCACCATTATTAGCTCCTGAATTACCACTAGCAGCACTAGGATTTGACCCTGCTATATCAATAGCTTTATCTGCCACATCAATGGCACCTTTATCATCCAATTTTTTAGCAGCTCTCCTCATGATTGGATTTCTATCAACCTTCTTAGCTGCATTATTTAATATTTTATCTCCCATTTTTGTTTTGGAAAGAGCATCAACAGCTTTGGCACCAACAGGTCCGCCCAAATATGCACCAGCAGCCTTAGCTGCAGTCTTGGCTGCTTTCTTAGAAGAACTTGGTTGTTCTTGATTCTTAGTTGTATCTTCAGGTCTTGCTTTATATACTTCACCTGATTTTTTATTAGAATTTACATTATCATTATTATTGGTGTTTTTACCAGTGCCAGTTCTATTGGCACTATAACCTTGTTGACCACTAGATTGATTATTATTCCCAACATTTGGCACCGACATCACCTACTTCTAAATACCTATTTTAAAATCCGCCACCGCTACCAAAGGAATCTAACTCTTCCTTAGTAACCGCAACATTAATTCTCATACGTCTATTTCCACAAACAAATAACGCTTCACCTTGAGAATATCTTTTTATACTTTCTTTTTCACTATCATTCAAATCTATAAGTAAACTCAAATCCTCTACAGCCTGTTTTTTAAGTCCCATAACTAAATAATAAGAAGCATTATCAAATATAGCTTTACCCTCAGTAATTACCGCAGGATCTGAAAAATCACTAGGCTGTTGAGTAATTATAATTGTACCAGTATTATACTTACGTGCACGTCTTTGAACCTGAGCTAAGAAATCAGCTCCTAGTGCATTATTATCACCTAATAAAACATGTGCTTCATCTACCATAAGAACTGTATCAACATTAAAGTCTAAACAAAGTCCCCAGGCATATTTTAATACATTAAAGAATAGCGCATTACGAACATTAGAATCACTGTTCATTAACTCTTTTATATTAAATACCATAAAATCACTATCACGACTCAATGTAGTATGCCCATCAAAATAAAATCTCAACTCTTTCGTTATAGGTCTAACTTTTAATTCAAGACGTTCCATGATATCACGCTCTTGTGTCTGTTCAGTCATTGATAAAAGTCTTCCTCTTATAGTAGCATATACATCAGAAAAAGTTGGATAATCTTTTGATGTAAAATTAGAAAAATCTGTATTAAAATCAATCCCAAAACGTTTATATGTATCTTGAACAATTTCACTAAACATTGTAAGAACATCCTCTGTAATACTAGGATCATAATACTTCATAAAAGCTTTTAAAAACTGCAAAGTACGAGTTAAAACAGTATAACCCAATCCTTGTTTAATTTCCTCTTCATCTGCATCAATTACAATTTCAAGGGGGTTAATAAGACCAAATTCTCCACCCTTACCTATATCAATAGTATCTCCACCAAACGTTTGTGTAATCTCACGCAACTCATCTTCAGGATCAATTGCAACAATTTGACAACCATTTCGAATATGGCTTCTAAGTAATAATTTAGCCGCAGTAGATTTACCCGATCCAGAGGTACCAAGAATAATCATATTCGCATTATTTCTGTTACTCTCTTTACGAATCTTATACAAGAACTGATTAAATAAAATAACTCCTCCAGAAAAATCCACTCCAAGCAAAGTAGAAAGTCCCGGATCTTTTATACTATCAAAAATAAATGGATACATAGCAGAAACTGTTACAGAAGGAATTGGGGTACCAATTCTTTGTTCAACATCTTGCGATGGAAAGATAGGTAAAATAGATTTTAAAACCTTTTCTTGTTCAAATCGAAGAGAAATAGCCCTTAATTCCATAGCATCTAAATAATTCTTAACATTAACCTTCTTTAATTCTAAGTCTTCTTTCGTATCAGCAGTAATCATAATATGCATTTGAAAATCGAAAATACGAGCCTGACTTCCAGCAAGCATAGAAGTAAAATACTCTAAACTTTCAGCATCTTGTCTAATTCTTTCTTTAACAGTTTGATCACGTTCATTTTGATACTTTTCCTTTAATTCAGCTACTTGCTTATTTAACATTTTTGCCATAGTTTGAAAAGGAACTGGTATATGTTTAACAACAACCTTAATTCCTGGCATATTCGTTAAAGACGCTAAATATCCTGGAACAATATATTTTGGATAAGATACCACTGTTAAAATAGTTGCATACTTATCACTTATAAAAAAGTCACTTGGATTAAAATGTAATCCCTTAGGAGCAAGCTCACTTCTTATACCTATACTCATACTGGCATCACCGTCCCAAACTGTGTAGTACTACCCCCATTTAAGAAATTATCAAGAACAACTCGCAAATCATCATTACTTGTTTGACTAGCATTTAAACCACAACTCGCAAGACCATTGATCATCATTCTAACCTTCTTCTGTAACATATCAGGATCCTTTTCCTTAAATAAGAAATAATACTCAGTATCGACAATATTATTATTAATAAAAGTATTACCCTTATCGATATCCTGCATAATCAACTTTCTAATTGCTGGAGAAGATGTTTCATTATACAAAAGCTGTAACTGAGACATATAAACAGAAATATCTACAGGTCTATCCGCAACAACCAACCAAAACTCAAAATCAATCATATTATAAAAATTCTTTAAACTAATAAGTATATTATTTTGAGATTGCGGATCTAATATAAAGATATTACGTGGTTCAATTTTAACACCAGTAACCTTTAAATTATTATAAGTGATAATCATACCATTTTGAATACCCCTAACAGGTAACCAATTCTCAGTATAATTATTTCTTACTTTCTTTGCCATCTTTGAAACACCAACCTTTCCAATAATATGTCTGAACAGAAGTTAAAAAATCATAAAGTTCCACAATAATATTTAAAATATTATGATAATAAGGAACCGGCATTACCAAAAATCCACATATAAATGCCGGACTTAATATTAAAATAGTAACAGCGGTAGAAGTTAAAGGCATAAAAGCCAAAAGTATTATTGTAACTAAAACCCCTGATAAAAACAAAATCAAATCAAAAGGTCTAAATATCCCAAGGATTAATTGCCCCTTCTTTGTATTCGCAGGTATTAAATAATTCACTATATATCACACTCCCTTTTATTTCTTGTTAGCCTGATTATTGGCACGATATTTAATATTTTGCATTGATGTAGCTTGCTCTGTATATTGTGTATTTGCAGAACCAATAGCTTTTCCTATTCGACCATATTGTCCTTCCAATCTAGCCGCATCAGCAACATCATTTAACGCATTAGCTGCTTCACTCATATACGATATGATACTAGAAAGTTCATCACTTAAACCTGCTTCTCCCATATCATATGAAGCTTGAGCCCATGTTGTCTGAAGTTTCCCATTTCCAAATTTTTTACCATCAAAATCAGATTGCAAATATCTTGCGGTTTGAGAATCCAAAATTTTCGCCAATACATTAGCATCAAAATCACCAACATTAAGTCTTTCACCTTTATAACTAAAGTTTCCACTTGCATCCTTAGCATTCATTGCAGCTACTAATTCTTCATAATTATAATGCTTGCCATTGTAAAATCCATAATCGCCTTTTTTTCTTGCTTCACCTTCAGCCATACCCTTGAAATCCTTTATTGAAGATGCAGCGCTTTTGCTAGCATCCATTATTCCTTGGTTCTTAGCAGCTAAAGACCTTCCCATAAATGCACCATAAACCTTATCTTGAATTCTACCAGGTAAAGTTGAATGATTTGCACGTAAAGTATTTCTATCCTGCATAGCCTTAAATGTATTACCTGCATAGTCCTTATCAGATGTTGCTAAGGCCCTTCCACCTCTATATAATCCGCCTAAAGCACCAACAGCTCCACTTCCCATTTTCTTTAGTAATCCTGCACCAGGATTTTCCTCGCTATATGCCCTAACATTTGTTGCAGCTGCTCCAGATATACCAGCAGCTAATGTTGCCGCACCTGCAAGTTTTCCTAAACCACCAAATAATTTAAAGTTACCATCACCTTTAATACCTAAAGCATCCATTATAAATTTAGGTGCTTGTTTCGCAAAGAAGAATAAACCAAGCCAAATAAATATCATAGAAACAATTCCTACTAATCCACTCGCATTATTAATTATTAAACCATTCTTAATCATATCTTGAATTAAGAAAATAACAAAATAAATAATTGCAAGTCTTAAGAATAAATCTAAATAAGTAGAAGTTGTAATCTTTACCCAGGCAGAAAAGGCCCCGCCTTCTTTCTTATCAATATAACTAATAATAGGAATAGGTGCAATAAGTCTCAAAATAGATAACTTAATAGCCCTTATTGCAATATCAAGACAAAAACCTATTAATATAACTATAAAAACAATACCGACAACTAAAGAAAATAAAAAGTTAAAGGTAAATACATACCTGTCTGTATCAGCAAGTCCTAAAAAACCATGTGATCCTGTTACACAACTAGCTGAAGCATAATCAAGTAATCTAGTAGTATCAGCATCTAATTTATTATAATAATCTATAATTTTCTTTGTATCATCATCATAATACTTATTATTTTCATTATCATAACACATATAGTTTCTTTTGTTTGTCTCATCATCATCAACGCGTTCTTCCTTTTCCTTCAAATTTATTCTAATAAATCCTTTTAATATAGCTGAGGTGAATTGATTGGCAGATGATGCTAACGTATTTTCCTGATCTTCAGTAGATACATTATTATCTGTTGTTCCCAATATAAGGCGTCCCAGTGTATTATTACTCAAAATCCTGTCTTGTAAAGAATATAATGTACCAAATAATAATCCATTATTATTAACAGATACCTCATATGAATTAAGATCGTTTCCTGGAATAGAAATTGGAACTAAAAGAGTAAGCATCGCAAGTGCTGTGATTATTCTAGTAATAATATTTCCAAAACCATTTTTTGCATCAGTAAACTTATTAGGATCAACAATCCCCTGCAATACGGATACAGTTAATTTAAATAGCATAAAAACGCCAATGATTAATTGAACTCTACCATAAAAATTTCGAATAGTTTCATTTTCAAAAAGCTGCGAACTGGCTATATTGAAAAAGATCTGATAAATAGCACCTAAAATAACATAAATACCTGAATTAAGTCCCGCAAACAACGATCTTGTCGTTTTAAATATAATACCAACTTCAGAAGAATCTGACATAGTTAATCACTCCCTTTCTATTACCCTAATCCACAAGTAGGATCATCTGTTATTCCAAATATTTGTAACAATAAAGATACAAGATCAGGAATAAAGAATAAAATAACCACAGCTAAAAGTCTAGTTATTAACTTCTTTTGCGCCTTTTTCATCGTTTCATCATCACTAACTATAATAGCCTTAGCAAAATCAATACTACTTAAAATCAAGACTAATAAAGGTCCCAAAACTTTTAAATAATTTAGAATTTGTTGTAAAAGCCAGGCCACCGAATTCTCATCAGTGGTACTTCCTAATAATGAATTACACTTTTGAGCAGCAAATACATCAATAGGACTATTTATAACAAAAAAAGTAACAGAAAAAAATATTATAAAAGAAACAAATACTCTCCTTTTTTTCATATGATCACTCCATAACTACATTTATACAGAATAAGTATATCAAAATAAAAAAAAAATAGCAATAAATTTGCTATCAATAAACTACTTAATTGAATTCCAGCAACTAGCCCATCCTTTAACATTAGCCTCAGAATCTGCACCTGTTGCAACGATACCCATAAGTAAAGATACAATCGTAGTAACAAAAAATATTGCTGCTGCATAAATACAACGTTTAATTAGCATACTTTGTGCTGATTTAATGGCTTTCTCATCACTAGATATTACTGCCTTTCCTAAATCAATAGTTCCAAATACAATCAAAACCAAAGGGATAACAATTTGAACTATAGGAAATACACCTTTTTTTATTAATTTAACAATAGGTTCTAATCCACCACAATTTGAATTAACATTAGCATTTTGCACATCACCTATTTGAAATAAATTTGACATAAAATCACTCCTTCAATATAAATTAATATTAACCTATTAAATATCTTTTGTCAATATTAACGTCTAAATAAACCAAATATTTTACCGCCTGTAACACCATTATCAGAAGAAATCTCTAATAATCCAATTCTTGCCAAAAAGTCCCCTAAAACATTATTTCTTTTTCGCTCATCCAAAGGAGGAAGATTATAAAACACCTTAGTCTTAGCCTCATATTCAAAATCCATAACATCTTTATTGGTAAGTAAACTTTTACTCAACACAATTTTTTTACCACCCAACTTAGAAAAAACACTTCTATCTCTCTTCATAAGCTTATTTAACTTAATTATAGTTGGCTCTATTAAATACAAAACCTCATCACAATTAAACTCCACATTCGATTTATTTAAATCAACCAATATAGCAGAAGCTCCTGAATATCTATTTATGGCATCCCTAAATTGATCACTAGATATGGAAAACATATTTTTCTCATTAAAATATTGAAAATCATTCTTATCTAATTCAATAGCAATAACAGAATCTCCCAACTGGGCTTTTAATTCCTTCTTAAGCATATAAACAAGCGTAGTAGCACCAGCTTGCTCAGTTACATTTTTAATACCAATTATTCTAGGACCATGTAATGAAACCTGACCACCATTATTAACAGATACTACATCACTGACTTGATGATAATTAGACACATCCTTATAAGTATTAGGAGTATTAAGTAAATATTTAACACCATCAATATTAGTCGTAAAATTATATATCCCCAAAGATACTAATTTAGATAAAAAACTAGATGTACAAACTTCACTACCCTCAGGTAAAAAAAATACAATTTTTTCAGCATCTAGACCATTTGCTATAATCTGAAAACTTTGTATATCTTTAAAATTCTTAATAGCAGAAACATCCAAAATCATTCGATTATAAAAAAAGTTTTTAAACATTTCCACTATCTCATTAGCTTCATATTCTCCATAAATACTTTTAATAATATCAACATCTAAATTAGATAAAATATCTTTTTGTGTATTCGCAACTATAACATTCATTTTATCATCCTTTCTATATTGATTTTATTAAATAATTATGGTTTCTTTATTAATTTAGTATTTCCAGATAATTGAAAAACACGCAAACTAGGCATAATCTTATTGATTATCGGAATATCAATATTAATTTGTGTAGTGACTTTATAGTAGTGTTTTATATTATCACTAGTTCCAGTAGAAAATTCCTGATAACAATACCCATATTCATCAACACAAGTTACTCCAGTTCCCGTAATATTAGGAGCAGATGTGTTATACCCAATACCCTTTATATAAGTACTTATATCCCCTGCACAAGGACTACCAGGAGCACAATTACCCTCATACTGTTCTAAATTTGTTATAATCTTGTTTTTAACACGAAATGCTTTTGTATAATTAACATTAAATGCTAAATAACCACTTACTATAACAATAAATACTACAATTATAGATATATTAACAATACCACCAAAAGCATCACGCATCTAAAACACCTTCCTTATCTTCTTTCAACAATAATCATACCAGAATAATCACCAGAAATATTACCCCATTGCTTATTGATAGAATTAGCTATATTAGGCCACATAATCCAAAAAAATCCAATAATTGCAGCAATAGCAATCAAAGTAATAACTGTTAAGTTTAATTCACCTGTAGCTGCTTTCATTAATTAAACACATCCTTTCAAAATTATAAATTTCATTTACCCTGTATACTATCTTATATATACACTATTATTATACCAAAATAGCAAAATTTTACAATACTTTTTTCATTAGTTTAAACACTAAACATCATCATCATAGAAATTAAAATAATAAGCATAACACCAACACCAGTAACAACAAGCATTACCATTGTTTGACTTTCCATATGACCAAGTCTCTCTTTATATTTTGTTTCTCTTGCTTTATTTTGCAAATTTGAAACTGTTCTAGAAAACATCATAAGTCTTTCTTGTTTCTTTTCTTGAGATCCTAGTCCCAAACGATATAAAAGTCTCATCATTCGCATAGAATCCCTAACTGGATAATCATTAGCAAATTCCATATAAGGATCAATACTAGCATCCCCAGAATTAATTCTATCAATTAATTTTCTAAGTCCTGGTTTAAATATTTCAGGAGCATCGTCAATTGATTTACCTAAAGCAACAGGAACAGTATAATGTTGAATTAATATTTCCAAACTCTTTAAATAATAAGGAAGCATAACATCTATTTCATGTAAATGTGCCTTATAATATTGTTTCAATTGCATATAAGGCATTTTAAATATTGCTGCTGCAATAACAACTGCAAGTACTACATTAATTAAAGATAATTGTGATAAAAATATAAATAAGAATGCAATACCAGCTATAGCTGCATACATAACTCTTTGTCTAAATAACTGATCAGCATCAGCTTCTTCTCCATACTTAGCCGCAACCAAAAAGCTATAATCATCTTCCCTAATAATTTGAAAATATTTTTCGTTATCAGCAATAAATTTATTCTTATCAATCGTATTATTATAGACTAAAACAAATATAATAATAGCACTAGCCACAAATACCGCCATTATTCAGCCCCCACATTCTCATTATAATATTTTTCACCTTTAAGAAGAAAAAATGTATTGATTATTAAAACTCCATGAAGCAAAACTTTTATATACCATCGATTAAGAAGAATTAAATAAGTCTCTCGTCCCAACAGGTATTGAACCAACATAACCATTAAATATAGCATAATACCGAATTGCAAAAATTGTTTATGAAAAGTTGCTCTTTCAATTCTATCTCTATAAACACTTTCAACTAACATATCTATATCAAGCTGCATATTTTCTAATGATTCCGCAGAATTTCTTGCACCCTCTTTTGTGATTTGTAAAAATAATTGATGCATATTTTTTACTATATAATACGGATATAACTGACTCATATAAATAAGAGATTCATCTATACTACCATTTTGATAAGCAAGCTCAATCATATGATCAACATCTCGTTTTACAGGATCTTCAAGTATACCAGAATTTCTTACACCCTCTAAAGATTTTACAAAAGATTGTGTTGTTGCAAACTCCATAATAGTATTAGATGTATAGACTTGTATTTGCTCAAATAAAAACTCACTATAAACCCTTTTACATCTTAAATAAGAAAGATAAGGAATAAACATAACCACAACTACCATATAAACAATACAAATAATTAAATTATAGAAATATAAATAAGTAACAATACCAGTAAACCCTGCCATAACTACGATTTGAATTAAATACTGTCTAGCTGTGTATTCTTGGCCCAATTCTTTTGTTTTTTCCCTAACTAATTTAAATGAGTAAGGTGCAAATTTATCATAAACAGTCTGAACCTGTGATGTTATAAATTTACTAACATTTTGACCTCTATAATTTCGATATAATAAAATAGCACCAAACAATAATACTAAAAATATAAGTTCTCCAAAATACATTTATAACACCATCCTTTAACTACTCTCTTGTGTATCCAAACTTGCTAATCCATTGATATCAAGATCACCAGAAGTTGAAACATCAAGGCTCGCTGGACTATTTTGTTGAATAATAGGAATATTAATCAAACTATTAACCTGACCTGCATCAGATGAAGGATCATTATTAATTGGAATAACAGGAGAAGCATTTTGTGTTGCTTGATCTATTGCTATAGAATTATTCTCAATTGGTGGTTGCTGATCTATAGAAGATGAAACAACATTATTAGAAATATCACCTGACTGTAAAGATATTAAGTTTGCTTGTTGTCCTGGCTGTATCTCAGGTTCATTATTATTGATAGAAATCTCAGGTTGCGGTACAGGATTAGATAAAACAGCCTGATTTACTGCCTCTGTAGGTTCAGTCTGTAATACAGGATTATTATCTATCGTAGGCTGAATAGGTTTCATATTTACCTGAGGAACATCATTAGCAATAGTATTAACATCTACTTGTTCCATTGGGTTTAACGATACATCCTGTTGATTAATTGTCAAAACTGGTTCACTCTGTAACGTAGAACCATTTACCAATTCAGGTTGTACATCAGTAGTACTTAATTGTACATTTGCTTGTTCTAAATTCACAGGAGCATCTACTTCTAATCCAGGATTTTCAATAACTTGAACACTTTCATTTTCTGAAGTTTCTTGTGTCACATTATTATCAATCCCACTATTACTATCTTGTTCAAAAGGAACATCTTTAATATGAGAAGTAATAGAATTAATATCAATATTTTGATTTTCCAAATATTCAGTTAAATGGGGACTAGGTTTAGCCATAAAAGGTTCTTTCCCAAACTGCTTCTGATAAATCACATGACTCTGGGGTTCATTATTCTCATCAACATAAAACTCAACAACCTCATCAAGCTCACGTTGAAATCTTCCTTTTTCTTTACTATAATAAGCTTTAATATGAACACCTAACTGAATATATCTATAAATTGTATTTAAAAATTGATTAACATCCAAATCTGTTTCCATCAAGCTATAAAGACGATAAGGAATAGCTGATGCCTTATCAGCATGAATTGTTGATAAGATATTATGCCCTGATGAAATCGAGTTACGCACAGCAGAAACAGCCTCAGCACTACGCACCTCTGATAACAATATCCATTTTGGATTCTGTCTCATACAAGTGACCAAGACATCAGTATAACTTGCAACATTATTTGTCTTCATCGCAACAATATCTCTTTGTGGAAAAATTTTATCTAAATGAAGTTCCAAAGTATCCTCAATCGTAATGATCTTCTCATTTGTTTTAGTATGACTTGCCAAATATTTTACAAACTCAGTTTTACCTGATCCAGTTTCACCACAAACAATAATATTACAATGACCTTCGACACATTTAATTAAAATATCATGAATATCTTGTGTAAAATACTCTTCTTTTAATAGTTTTTCTTTTTCAAGTCTGATCTTTGCAGGAGTCTTACGAATAACCATAGCAATTCCATTTGTAGCAATAGATTGATGAACAAAGTTAAGACGCAATTCAGATGACTCAGCATCGAGAAATGGCTTTGCATTATTAAAAGTTGTTCCCATTACGTTAGAACATTGAAAAGCGAGTTTCTCAATAAATTCGGGAGTAACTCCTTCAATTTCAACTCGCAAAGATCCTTGAGTTAAAGAACGAACCCAAATTTGACCATTATTATCAAAAGAAATATCTGTAATATCATCATTATCAAGTAATGATCTTAATGGTCCGAAATCTAACTTATCAAATATGTTTTCATTCATCTAACCCATCTCCTTTTTATTCTTTATCCCCCTAAATACTATTCACCATTCCAAACAGTAACAGTATTAATCCAATCACGTAAATCCGTACTAGTAATATCTAAATCACCTGGATTATCTTTAAGACTTTCATTCGTTGGAACTGGAATTAATGTAGAATCAAATGTTCTTAAATAACTTGCCTTCTTTAATAAAACATAATAATCCTCTGGAACTGCAAAAACTATCATAGCTGGAGTTCTTGTCTCATCTAAATTAGAAAAAACTGCTTGCCCATTGCTATCCTTTACAGCTAAAACTTTTACATTCTCCATTAACTTTCCTAACATAATCTTATCAGCATTTGCAGCACCTGCAGTAATTTGTTCATCTGATAATTTATTAACTGCTTTTAAATAAATATCTATATAATTACCTGGATATACTGAGTTACCATAAGTACTTTCAGTATCAACAGGCATATTATATAAAACATATCCCTTTGGATAATCCAAAATAATATTAGCTGGAAGCTGCTCTTTTTCAACTACATTACGAGCATAAAATAAACTTCCTGCTGGTATTACAGTATCAGCATTAGAATACCTGTCAATAACTTCCCCCTGATTTCTAATAACTTCTCCTTTTAACATAGCAGGTGGAACATCCATAGTCCCAACCATACTTTCTGTAATTTGTGTACCTGGAGAAATTGTTTCCTTTGCATAAGGTACACTAATAGGATTAATTGCCGATTTTACACGAGCATTATAAGAAATATAAAGAACTGCAACAGCAACGATAACTCCAAGTACTGTAACAGTATTTTTATTTTGTAAAAACTTCTTTATACCTACACTTAAATTTCCCATTTTATTCCCTCTTTTCTTATTTTTTATTTATTTCTATCCTCTAAAGACTTTCCTACATCACTATTTGAATCTTTAAGAGCACTTTCAACATATTGATCTTTTTTATAATTACTTTCTAAAATAGCATCTATATTAGTAGAGATATCTAAGTTAGCTCCCTCAAAACTTAATACAGTTGATGAATCAACTTTAACACTAGCCTTAGGAGGAGTCTCATTTAAATCATAGAAACCAACTTTATAATTACGTGTATTATCTACACTATCTGCAAATCTACAAAGAAAACTTTCAACAAACTTCTCTTTGTCCATTCTAAGTAATCCATTTAATCGGTAATATTCCAAATCAACTGCATCAGACATAGCAGCCTCAGTAGTTTCTTTCAACAGATAGTAATCAAGTTCACTACCTGTTGAATAATTCGAAACAATATTTATCAACCATAAAGCCATAAAACTAAGTAAAATAACACCAACTGTTAACATTGCCTTATTCATAAACTATACCTCCCATTACTCATTATCATTATTAATACCTATATTACCTCTCTTACTAACTACACGCTTACCATCTTTAGTAGTAATTCCAGACAATTCAGATCTAATCAATGGACTAGAATAAGCAGCCACTCCATTTCGAGTATCTATACTACCATTATCAAAATTTGTATAAGTTTCTTTATATCTATTGTCGTTATCATTAGTTTTCTCTTTATGATTTTTAGTATAATCTCTAATTTTTTGAAGGGCATTTTGATCTAAAGTAAATTCATAATCCAAATATTTACTTTTGTTAGCGTCACTATATATTAAAGATTTTCTTTCCTGAATTTTACCAATTAATGTTTGAGGATCAACTTGATATTTACTATTTTTATCATTTTTGGCTTCGTCAGACCAGTTAAATCCTGGGGTTCTACCTGTTCTCATATAATCTTCAGTAGTAGAACTAGATCCATTTGTATTAGGGAATAAATCAGAAGTAGTTACAACTCTAAATCTATAATTATCAACACCGACTTTATTATTGTCTCCACTTCCACCACCAGATGAAGTATCTCCTCCAGGAGTGGTGCAGCAACCCTTGTCATTTTCCTCACAAATTTCATTTCTAAGGGCATAGAAACACTTTATATCAAAATTCCAACCAGTCTTATTATTATCACCATCTCCATAATGTCCAAAATTTCTTACAGAACCTATTATATTATTTTGAATCTCACTAACTAAAGATGATTTAAAATCACCGTTACTATCAGAATAACATGAATTACCAATTTTATTCCATTCCCACCACTTTGTATTAACACTCTTAGCATCTAGTGGTATACAGAACTTATTTTTCTCCTGATGCCATCCTTCAGAAGAGGACGGTTTATTATATTGAATTTCTCCAGTTTTATTATTAATCCATGTTCCTGGGAAAGTCCACTCAGATTGATACCATTCACTTGGTGAACCCTTAGTAGCATTACAAGATCCTGAGTCATTAACCAATGTTGTTAACGTTGTATTAGAATCAGATAAGGTATTAGATCCTCCTGTAGTTACAGAATCATTTTTGCCTATTTTTGGAAATTCTATTGTCTCCTCACCAGATGGTGTAGCATAATTAACTTTTATTGTATATGTTGAAGTTGATGAATTACAACTTGCCTTTGCAATACATTGTTCTTTTTCTCGATCATACATTTCCAAATTACGCTCATAATCATCTGTCGCTTGTTTAGGATTTAAATAATCCGAATCATCACAATTATCATCTGACCAACTACAATTTTCATTACAATCAGTAGCTTTCCAAATTCCTGCTCCTTTTCCAGTTGTTAATATAAAATATGTATGTCCTGGAAATTGTACAGTAGGACTATATGTTGCACCACCATGATGTGTAGACCACACTCTATACCATCTACCAAGATTCTCGCTTTTACTTTGCCAATACACTGTATCTCCAACTCTATAATAGCAACCATCACTATCTGAACATTTTTCTGGATCTGTATTTGCTAAATTAGTAATTAAGGATGTATTATTTAAATCAGCGATTTTCTTTATACCTGTTGAATAAACTTGTTTATAACATTTGTCACTACAACTTCTAGTATATTTTCCACCATCACATTCTCTTATACAGCTTTCAAAATCCTCATTTGGACCACCTTGTGTATGTACAGCACCTGATCTACTAACACATTGAGGCTTAGGTGTACAAACTGTATAATCAGTTTTATTAGGTTTTTTCGCACCAAATTTAGTATCACATTTTGTATAACTTGTAATTTTAAATTGATAGTCAAAACAAAGTCCTGCTTTTGAAGCTACTGGTGCTCCATACTCGACTTTAACTACTTCAGTACACGATTGTTCACAAACATTTGGTACTCGTACCTTCTTTATACTTCCACTCCTATTGTATGTATACACAAGAGTTCCTGTCTTTTTATTACTTGTAGATTTATAAACATTAATATTTTTATACTTATAGTCATTTGTTGTATTAGTTTCTGTATATTCATTAACCTCTGCTGGTGTTAACTTTCTGCCATTAAGATAAGTATATTTAGTTGAATTTGCATCACATTTTAAAACCTGAGTACCCTTTCTCTGTTCTTCTGTTTTATCTATTGCTACACCTAAGAACTTATTAAAATCCGAATGTGGTGTTGTTGATGATTCTACAGCTAAATTATCAGTTCTACTTGCTGCATTACTTGTTATAACAGTTTTGCCAAGGTCTTCATCTATTCTTACTTTTAAAGTATAGGTTATTCCACCACTATAGTCACATTCTTCTTCCAATCTTTGATTAGCACCAGAAAATGCATCTGAATCTCCCAAACATTTCTTACCAAAATTAGTTGAAGGATTAGTTAATTTCAATTTTACTTTAATTACATTTGATGAATTAGGTTTCAAATTTTTTAATACCAAGCTATGTGCCTTAGTCACTTTCAATTGGCTTATATCATCTTTATGATCACCTGTATATTCACCAACAATTTTTTTAACGACAAAAGTATCACTACTATCTTTACTTAATTTATTGCTTGTAACTGATATTTTATATTTATTCTTTCCTACCCTTTCCATCTGAAGTCCATATTCACTTTCAATTTTTGATGCTGCGCAATAGTTCTCCATCTTTGCTTCAAAATTATTACACTCTTCTATAGAAGCAGCATAAACATCACAATTACCAAGCATTATTAATGTAGCAAAAACTAATATAACCCCTAAACATTTAAACTCATGCTTCATTCTTTTCTACCTCACTTTCCAGTATACTTTCAATTTCTTTATATTTTTTAGTTTTACGTATACTATAATTTTTTAATTTTTTATTTTTTTCAACCAACTTAGCATTTACTACAAAGTCTGTATTTGAATTATCTCCAAACATCCTAGTACATGTAATTAATGAAATTATCTTATCATTTTCATTAACTTTAATATTATATTTATACAAACTATTTTCTATGGAGTTCCTAATATTTTTTTTCATTTCTTTTTTAGAATAATTTTCATATACATATGTATCTAAATCACTATCTTTTACAAATTCTACTGAAAATATTGCATAAATATAATCTTTTCCATTAGCTGTATATTGAATATATTTATTTTCCTTAGCAAAATCATAATAAACAAACGCCATCAAATCATCAAATCTTGAAAATTGATCAAGCCCAATATCTGGATGTTCTGATAAATTCAATATGTTGTGGCCTTGAATATTTATTTTATTTAAAAGGTTTTCCTCATAAATATTATTCCATAAATAACTCTGTTTATCTACTGTTATATCTCCACTACCATAATAATCATCATCATCTTCATCATTTTCTATTTTTGTATAATTTAAATAAAGAATAGGTGTATCTATATTAGTTCCCTGAACTCTTAGCCATCCTATAGTACTATAATTTTCCACATCATCTTTTTTTATTTCTTCTTGAATATTATTGATTCTGCTATCAACACTATATATATCTTTTTTAAACAAATTAATTATATCTCTTGTACAGATAACAAAAAGCGTCAAAATAGTAATCATAAATAATATAATCATTACTTTGGTTTTTCTTTTACCTACTTTAATACTACTCAGCGTATAAATCACCTCAACGATTTGTATAGTTTACTTGCTTATTACATATGGATCATTAACTGTTCCACTACCACTAACTATATTAACATCCTTGGAAAGATATCCCACAACTCTTAATCCATAATCATAATTATCACTTAATTCTTCATTAACCTGATATCCAATATCCATTACAACTGCTTTACGCTCCGCTGTTTTTGATGAATTGATTTCCCAATAAGTTCCACACCTATCATTTGTATTAACACTATAAGCGCTAAACATCTCATACATGTTAGGAGCAGATAATTTTACTTTGTATTTCTTTGTTTCAACTTCTTTCCCATAATTTATATAATTTTTATAAATTGGTACCATTACATTTTTTGATACAAAATAATCTGTTTTCAGATACTCACTCGCCTTATTTTCTATAAAATATCCAACATTTCCTTTTTCCTTTGGATTATATATCTTAAACTCACTATCAGTATTATATCTAGTTTCTACATCTATTCCATCACTTTTTAAGGTTCCTTCGGATATAACTTTAGTAGTCCCATCGCTGTCCACATCAATAATTCTCCACATGTATCCTGAATATTTTATATATTCACCAGTATACCTTTTATTTAAACTATCATTTGCCTTACCTGATTTCATATCTCCTATTAAATATGGATCATCAAATTTTCCCATACCACCTGTTATTAGAGTATCACCCCTTACAGTAATTACTGGTCTAACTCCATAGTTATATTCATTTGGCATTGCAATAACTGTCTTGCCATATTCACCTTCATAGAATACGTTTCTAGTTACATAAGAATTATCCTTATCAAATGTATTAGATGTCCAAGATAAAGTATTTGGTTTTAAATAACTTGATCCATCTACTAAACTTCTATTCACCTCATCAACAGAAATAATATAGGATTTTCTCTTCTTAGTATAAGAACTACATTCAACTGTATTAATTGTCTCATCATTTAATTTCATATTACAGTATTTATCTTCTACAATATATTTTTTAGATTTATCAGTTAAATGTTTATAATAATAATCTAACCATTTATCTATACCACTGTAATTAACATTACTTATATCAGAATCTGCAATAATTTTTACATTATCACCACTAACCCCAACAATTCTAAATAACATTCCTGAAAAATAAATATAATTATTAGGATTACCTCCAACATAATAACCAGTATTATTTGTCTCTTTGTTAACAGTATTTTTTAAACGAGATACAACCTTAACTTTTCTAACCTTTTCTGTTTTATTATTAAGACTATCATATGCTGTATAAGTAACTTCATAAGTACCAACTTTACTAGTATCAACACTCTTAGAATTAATCTCTACTTTGCTAACATCTATCGCTCCATCACTATTATCATTAACACTTTTTACACCAAGTTCCCTATATTTACCATCTTTATTAACAGTAATCGTATCATCACCATTTAAAGTTATTTCAGGCCCTTTATGATCAACAATCGAAGACAAAACACCACATTTTAAATACGTATAATATTTATATTCACCATCTACTCTTTTTACCTTAACCCAACTTTCAGTAACACTACAAGCATTGTGTGATAAAGGAACATAAAAATCATCCTCTAAAAAAGACTTACTATAAAGATCTTTTAAAGAAATAGCCTTAACTCTACTCCCAGTAGGAAGTTCATTACTATTAACTTCAAAATATCTCTTTCCAGCCTTTAACATTTTATTCTCATTACTTTTAAACGTAAAAAGAGGAGAAACTATTAAAAACCAAATAATTAATCCCAAGACCAAACAAATAATTATAATTTTACCATATTTCAACATTTTCTCTTTATCCATAATCTTCTCCTATTTTATTTTATAACTATATTGATTACTTCTAACAGTATATATAAGGTTTATAGAACTAGAACTCTCCACTTCACGAGGAATCCTAATATACATATACTTTCCAAAATACTTTTTACTTACTGCATCCTTAATATTAACTACCTGTTTTTTACCCTTATCATCTATATAACTAATTTTACCATATTTAGTCGAAAAGTCAATTAAATCTTTACCCTCAAACACATCAGATATAAAGTCAACTTTTAGTATTTTTTCACCCTCTCTTGCACCTACACTCTCACTACTTGTATAACAACCACTACTACTAGTACAATCTTGATATGAATATTCAAAACTATCATCAATTTCTATTTGTTCAATTGTTAAATCCTTATTTTTCTTTTCTTCTTTCATAATTAATTCTTCACCAAGTTTTTTTTGTTTATCCTTCTTTATTTTTGATAAATCATCTATATTAAGCTTTATTTTTCTTAAATAAGGCTTATTATTATCAAACTCTTGATAATATAAGACAAACCCATTTTTATCCAGTTTTTTATCTACCTTAAAAACCATGATTAAATTAAACTCTTCATCTCTTTTAATTTCCTTCTTCTCATAGGTTTTACCTAAATCACCAAAATCGGTCTCATAGGTTTTAAAGGTATAACTATAATTACTCACCCCATTCATTACATGGAATCGATTAAAATTAATTTCCCTAGCTTGAATATAATTTTTTATATTTAAATCTATAATTACAAAACTACTATCAGAAGAAATAACCTCCCCATTATAATTCTTATCTGTATAATAACTATTATTAATAGTAATACCATAACCACTAGTATTAATAAGACTACCTTCCCTATAGGACTTATGAACAATAAACATATAATAATAAGAATATCCCAAAATTCCCACTATCATAATTGTAATTAAACTATTAATAATAAACTTATGTTCTTGATATACATAATTAATATTTCGTATAAGTCTTTTATAAGTTCTTTTGAAACTGTCTTTATCTATATCAATACTTATTTCAAACTCTTCTCTATCTTCACTACCAAGTTCTAAATACTCCTCATCCGCCTTAAAATTAAATTTCTTTAAATCTACTCCAAGTATTCGAATCAAAAGAATTATAAAAACTGGATATTGAAAAAGAGAAGATATAAAAAGCAAATCTTTTATTGCTCGAATACCAGTAGTCCCACCAGTACCATTATAAGAGGCAAAAAAGTTTGTTGTAATAATAAATACAACCAACATATAACCATACGCAACAACTGGTATTAAATATAGTTTCCATGGTTTACCCTTATGTCTTAATAAAATAATCAAAGCAATCGCTAATACAATAATAATAAAAATAAACAGAATAGAAATAAAATTAATATAGTTTGATATAGGCTCATTATAAACATCATAAGTACCTAAATTTAAAAATTCAGATACAAAAGATCTAGCTTGAGAATTTTTGTAAAATACATATAAACATAACGCCAACAAAAAGATATGAATCTTCTTAAAATGCCTAATCAAAAATGCATATGGTTTTCTAATAATCATAATAACACCCTCTATTCTTATCCTATAATAAAGTATACCTGATTTTAATAAATTTGAAAAGAAATCTTTTAAATCTTTTCAAACTTATAAAAAAAGTATAAAACAATCAAAAAGATAATTTAATAAAATTAACTAATATTAAAAGATACAAATAACAAAAATAAACATAAAAAGTTTAAGAATTTCTTAAACTTTTTTAAATACCAGTATTAGGTGGAACAATAACACCACTCTTCTCTAATCTAAATTCCATATAACCATACAAACCATAATCATTAAAGATTTCTGAATAATAATAATCATTAATCCCTATTTTCATATGATTGATCTCAGAAAATGACCCACTTTCGATATTCTGAAACCCACTTTTAAAGTACTCATTACCAATACCCTTTCTTTTATAATTACCAATACTAAATTCATCACTATTATAAGAATCAATTTCCTGATCACTAAACTTATAATAAAGTAATTTATTATAAAAATAATGATAAGAAAGCCTAACTATCTCAGGATCACTTTCTTTAATATTGCTAATCTTACCACCAAATATCTCTTTCGCAACAGAAAAAGTGAATTCATCTAAATTATCCTCTTTCAAATTATACTTATTATTATAAAAATCCAAATAATATTGGCTTAACTGCTGAACACCAGAATAACCTCTATCCTTAAGTTTTACATCTAAAATATCATCACTTAAAGCATCATCACAAAAATCATTATCATACAAAGAACGAATTGCTTCATTACAAGTTCTATAAACTAAGAAATGATCATAGATAACATTTCCATCAAAACCAATTCCATAATTTTGTGAAAAAGTAGTATCTACCCCATATCTAGATAAATCATCGGTACTCAAAATAAAACTATTATTAACATATTGATAATCAAATTTGGAATGATTAATAACTTTTAAATCAATAGAAACTTCTTCTCCTGGAATTAAATGCTTATAATTATTAATAGTCTGAAAAACACTAGGAACAATAACAATTTCATCTTCTTGGTAATCACTAGGTATTGTTATTAAAACACGAAAACCGATTAAATCCCCTACCTCATTATGAACCGGAACCATCTCTTCTATAATCTTATCACTCATAGCAGAATAGATAACTTTATCAGTATCCCATCGACTAAGAGCAAAACAATTCACACAAAAACTAAATATTAAAATAAAAATTACTATTAAAAATATTTTTTTCATAATCTATCAACCCTCTTCGCATTTATTAATAAATAAGTATTATCATATGGAGTATAATTACAAGTTTGTAATGTAATAACAAAGTCATCTTCACCTACATCAACATAAGTATCATATAAAGAATAACTCTTAGTATCCAAAAGATATCTATAAAAATCCATATGACTATATTTTAATCTTGTATGAGAATGATCATCCTTAGAGACTATATTAATAGAAAATATTAAATACTTATATTTAACACTACCAAAAGTTACATAAATATATTGATTATTTTTGTAAAAGGATTGTTCCTTATAATTTTCTAAATCCTTAAATAAAGCCTTATCATCATATTTAGAATTATGCCCATATATTAAAAGTTTTTTATCTAAAATATCATTTCTAAAATCTAAAAATATACTTCCATACTTATCACTATCACCAGTATAAGAATGATTTAAATAATAAGAATTATCAGTAGCCTGTAAAATATAATGATTAATATTCGTATTAGGTATATAGATTTTCCCCTTTATATCTTTATATAATAAGTCATCATATAAAAACACTTCATCACTAGAACAATTGATACAACTAAAAAATAAAAAAATTATAAAAAAAATAAAGATAATTTTCCTCATACATATAACTCCTACATGTATAGAATAAACTATCTTTATATATTTTTTTGTCGATTTATAAACATTATTTAATTTCTATAATTTCTACATCATAACTTCCATTAGGACTCTCAACGGTTACAATATCTCCAACTTTATGTTCAAATAATGCTTGAGCAATAGGACTCTCATTAGAAATTTTACTTTCAAAAGGATCTGCTTCTTGACTACCAACAATCTTGTATTCATCTTCTTCATCATCATCAACATATTTAATAGATACAGTATTTCCAATACCAACACTATCAGTAGAGACTTCTGTTATAATAGAAACATTTTCTAACATTTTTTCTAATTGCTTAATTCTTCCTTCTATTTGTGCTTGTTCATCTCTTGCTGCATCATACTCAGCATTCTCGGATAAATCCCCTAAAGCACGAGCTTCCTTAATCGCTTGTATATTTTCAGGTCGTCTAACATTTATTAAATTATCTAACTCCTTCTTTAATTCGTCTAAACCTTCTTGTGTTAGATATACTGTATTTTTATTTTTCATGATATTCACCTCATTTTATTTTTCAAATAAGTCCCTAAAGAACTTAACTTTCAGAATTATAACATATTTTTTTTATTTTAGCAATAGCCCAATTTGGATTGTTGGAACATCCTTACCATCGCTTGTTTTCTTCTTTACATATTGAAATCCAAACTCTTCCTCTCTTTCAACGTTTAAAATAATCTGTTCTAAATCACATCTATCAAATAAATCATAATTATTAACTTTAAAAGGATCATGGGAATCCTTGATGAACGTTGAAACATCACCTCTAACACCAACTAACGAATTAGGATAGGAAAAAATACTATCTAGTTTTTCCTTATTATCTCTTATATATTCCGCTTTTTTGATTTCACTAACCTTTTCCTTATCTTTCGAATATTGTCTAAAAAAACTAGCCCCACCTATAGTTAATACTCCTCCTAATATTCCAAGACAAATAGTTAATGGAAACTTACCATCATTTGAATAAGCAAAAGCACCTATAGTAAAAGACGTTATTCCAGATCCAATACAATATAAAGTATTTCTTAACGACTGTTTCTTATTTAAAATAAATTTTTCCCTATTCTGAATTGCTTCAGTCATTTGATAATCCATCTTTTTATCCAATTTATATCTATTTTCATCATTATCTAAAACGTTAGGAAAAGAGACCTTTCCTGTATTATTAGTATCTGAAAAATGTACAATTAAATTTCCGGATTTATCCTTTTCATAACCTAAAATATATTTGCTTCTTTCTGCATTATTCAAACTATAATCATACATAAATTTATTCCTTTCAATGCCTTGCCATCTCTAATAACTATTTACTATATATCAGCACTTATATTACATAATTTTTTTCTTTTCATAAGAACAAACTGAATTTTCTTCGTTTATAATATTAATTACAATTTTTTCTAAGTCCTTTTTCTTAAAACGATCTATATTATTCATTTTAAAGGGTTCTTTTTCCTCATTTATCAGTTTTACTACTCCTTCTTTAACACCGGATAAAGCGCCAGAGTAGCTAGAAATATTTTCTAACCTATCCCTGTTTTTTCTCAAATACTCTGCTTTTTCAATTTCCTCAACCTTAAAATTATTTTGAAAATATTTTTTTATAGCAGGAATTAACCCAAATAAAACAACTAATCCTCCTGCAACCATAAAATGAGGATGATTATGAGATAATATATTACACAAAGTCATTCCACCAACAGAAATTGTACCTAAACAAAGAGATTTCTCCCTATTTATAACAAACGCCTGCTTATTTTGAATTGCATAATTCATTTGTAAATCCATTTTTTTATCTAAACTTTCGACATTATCTTCAGTATTTTGGATAAGTTCAACTTTTTTTCCTAACTTTGCTCCTGAATATTCAACACGTAATTTACTTACACCATCAATTTCTGTGCATTCACTATATTTCAAAACATAGTTTTCTCTCTCTTCTTTAGTAAAACAATAATCCTTCACACAAACACCTTCTTTCAAAAATTAGCTAGATTATATCACATTTTCTAGATTTTTGCAAGCATTTTTATCTCTTATATTTCTTTTTATAAGTAAAACCAAAATTATCTTCTTTTCGCATATTATGAACCATTTTCTTTAAATCCTTTATAGAAAAAGAATCTAAATCATTCATTTTAAATGGATCATCATTACCCCTTAAATATCTGCGACATTCCTTGGAAACACCTATCAAAGGCAAAGAATATTCTTCATATGCCATAAGTAAATCCATATTTTCTAATAGAAATTTAGCCTTATCAATCTCTTCAACTTTCTTATCATAATCAACCCAAACTATTCCACCTAAGAAAGGAATAACAATACTAAATAGACAAGTACCAATAAGTTTATTAATATCTCCATTTAAAACATTACTACTTCCTAAGAAAAGTCCAGTTATAATACTGCCTATTTCTCCAAGTTTTATAGTATTCCCTAGTCTTTTTAATTCTTTCCTATTTTCAATAGCCTTTATTATTTGTTCTTCCATTATTTTATCTAATTTTTCTATATTTTCATAACTATTATCAATTACAAGATAATCATCCATGTCTGCAAATTTTACCAAAAGCTCATTTGGATTATCTCGATTAATATAATAATTAGTTATATATTCTATATCATTCTTTTCTTCATCTAATCTATAATCAAACATATTATAACTCCTTCTATATTATTAAGCGTTTTCATATTTTTTTACCTCATGTAAGAACAAGTCATCCGTCATACCCGCAATAAAATCAATAACCATACGTTTATCACTTGTAGACTCCATATATTTAGAACTTTGTTGATTTAAAAAGATTTCATATATTAAGCTATCCTTTTCCTTATTTTTTATACATTCCAAATAAATATTAAATATCTTATTCATTCCACGTCTATAATATTCATAATCTTCACGACTCATACTTTTGTCATAAATATTTTCATAATTAAACTTCTTCAAAGCAAATAAAGCTTTATATACATCTTGACTCATCATAATATAATTCTTATTCATACTGTTTTCTATAATATCAACAATTACATTATTAACAATATCCTTATTATTGTTACCCAAAACTTTTACTATTTCACGAGGCAAATCGCTTCTATTAAAACGTCCCAAATTAATTGCATCTTCTATATCCCTACCAATATAGGCAATAATATCACTAATTCTTACAACACAACCCTCAAGTGTCATAGGACGATATTTCTTAAAACTTTCCCTATCAGTATAACTCTCCTTATACTCCCTTAAAAATTCATCCTTATCTTTCTTCATTACTTCATATTTGTTAGACAACATTTCTCCATTATGACACATAATTCCATCAAGGGTTTGAATACAAAGATCAAGTCCTTCCCCATTATTTTCAACATCCATATAATAACGAACTCCTTGAATATTATGCATAAAGTTTTCATTTAATTCACGAAGTGATATCTCATTAAGTAAAGCTTCCCCTGCGTGACCTAAAGGAGTATGCCCAATATCATGACCTAAACTAATAGCCTCAATCAAATCACAATTAAGTCTCAAAGCACGACCAATAGTTCTTGCAATCTTACTAACAAGTTGTACATGAATAATTCGCTTTGAGATATGATCATTTTCCTTAAAAGAATACACTTGCGTCTTATCAGCATACCTTGTATAACTTAAAGAATGTATAATTCTATCGATATCATGAAAAAAGGATGGTCTAATATCCTCTAAAAAACCAATGAGTCTAATGGCATCACTACTTTTAGTCGCATAACAACTTAAGTTCTCTTCTACAAGTAAAAAATTATTCTTGGCTTGATCCATATTCTTCATTTTAAATACTCCCTCCATAAAAACATCTAAGCTTCTACCTTGTATTTGTTTTTACTTTTTCCTGTGTTTTCACATAAAAGTTTTTAAATTCACTATCAGGAAATCTTTCAAAATACGCTTCAACCTCATCTCCTGTAGCTTTATTCTCTAAACAAAATTGATTCTCTAAAGTAAAAAGTTGAACATCATATTCCCTTAACCTTCGGTAATTACAATAATCATCATTTAATAATCCCTTACTGTCTAAGCTATCATCCTTAAAAACATCTATAGAAAAGCCTGTTAATATCTCTTTTGCAGTAAGTATACCATCTTCGCTTCTAACGTCTACAATTACTTCATCTAAAACCTCTGGTCTATGTTTACAATTATCTACATTAGCACTTATTAATCTATTCTCCCTAATTTTATTCTCTATCTTATATACATTTGCTTTATAATACATAATAACACTCCTATCATTTATTTATTTTCCTTATGAGAGCGAATTAATTGTTTAACCTTTCTTTGCTCTTTTCTACTTCCTTTATTTATCCGAGATAAAAAGGAAATAAATTCATATTCATTTTCATCAAAATTATCAATATATTCTTGAACTTCTTCGGCATCTACTATATTTCCATCACAAATTTGATTTTTAAATATAAAATAATCAACTCCATAATTACTTAGATTATATCCAGAATAACACAACTGTTTATTTTCACTCCATTGATCTACAGTACATATTTCAAACTCAGCATTCGTTAAAATCTCTTTAGCAAATAATCCAAAAAAACTTTTACGTACAATTATGTCTTTAGAACAACTTTCAAGATTAAGTGATCTTAAACTATCCTCTTTTACCTTGCAAAGACTTACTTTATAATACTTCATTTCTATCACCCTTCTCAATTAATCGAATCATAGAGTATTCTGATATATCAAAATCAATATCTAAATATATATAATACACATTATCTGGGTGTCTTGCAACATCAACAGGCACCATATCCTCATTATATAGCTTTGATACAACAAATTCTACACTATCTCCATTTGGAGTAAATAACTCCACCTTATCTCCTACTTCAAAATAATTTCTCTCATAGAACTTAACTAATTTACTATTTTTATCATAAGAAATAATTTGTCCTAAATAATCTTGATTAGATACCTCACTTCTACCAGTATAGTATTGATCACTATAATCAGCCTCTTTTAAGAAATAATGACTACTAACCTCTCTATTCGCAACACGACTTAGTCTTGCTTCATATAATTTTAATTTTTCTTCCGTTAAAGTATTTTCATAATAATTATCAATAATTTTTCTATAAGTACCTATAACAGTAGCCAAATAATATAAAGAACGCATTCTACCTTCTACTTTCAAACTACTTACACCTATATCAATTAAATCACTAATATAGCGTGCCATATTCATATCCTTTGTAGCCATAGTGAATTCTTTATTATCACCATTCTTAAAACTGAATCTACATACTTGTGCACATCCTCCACGATTTGCATCCCGATTGGTAACATAATTAGATAAAGCACATCTTCCACTAAAACAAGTACACATCGCACCATGAATAAATACTTCTATATCAACATGCGTTTTTTCTATAATCTCTTTTATCTCACTTTTGGAAAGCTCTCTTGCAAGTACTACTCTATCTATTCCCTCACTCTTAAAATAATTAACAGTAAGGTAATTAGTAGTAGAATTCTGTGTAGATAAATGCACCTCAACCTCAGGATATTCTTTTTTTATATAGGAAAGAATAAAAGGATCACTCACAATAAAAGCATCAATTCCAGCATCTACAACATCACGAATATACTCTTCAACACCATCCATATCTTCATTATGAAAAACGATATTTAAAGTTAAATAAACCTTTTTACCAAGACGATGAGCAAAAATACACCCCTCTTTAATTTCATCAATACTAAAATTAGTTGCATTAGCTCTAAGCCCTAATTTTTCTCCTCCAATATAAACCGCATCTGCTCCATATAAAAGTGTAACTTTTAATCTTTCTAAATCTCCCGCAGGAGATAGTAACTCTACTCTTTTCATTTCTTCACCCTATAAACAGTTTTCCTAAAAAAGAAACCAGTATTATCCCCTAATTTTTTATATTTATCTACATAACGTGTATCATTACAATTAGAATCAATATAACTTTTAGTATCCTTAATTAATTCTAAAAAATCATCTATTCCAGATTCTCTCATTAATATATAATCAATCCCATTATCATATAACTCTTTTATAACACCTGTTCCATTTAAAATATTATTTAAAATAAAACCAGTACCACTTTTTTCCTCTACTACTTTATAATTACTATTAGTTACTTTTTCTACAATATCAATAACACTAGTACTATCATTACCTATATCATGATTATAATTAGTAACTAACTTTCTACGACTATAGGCAACACTAGGTAAAGATAAAACCTCAACCATAACACTAATTTTAGATAACCTTTTTATTTCTAATATTTCTTCTAGTGTAATTTCTTTAGAAAGAAGTGCACTCGTACAGCCTTTTTCAAAGTAATAATTACAAGTTCTATAATTAGTAACCATATGAGTTTGACTCCAAACCAAATCAATATTTAAATGCAAAGATTTCTTTAACTCTAATACCGCTAAATCATAAAAAAAGATTCCCTTAATATTTAACTTATCTAGAAAAATTAGCACCTCTTTT
Source organism: uncultured Mycoplasmatota bacterium (assembly GCA_948465965.1). Lineage (GTDB taxonomy): Bacteria > Bacillota_I > Bacilli_A > RF39 > UBA660 > CAJMSU01. The sequence continues at coordinate 19,578 of CAOJYR010000005.1, read as the reverse complement.
AATCTATCGATTTCATCATTAAATATATTTTTATCAAGCTTCACAAAAATATCTAAATGAGTATACTCTTCACTGATTTTCTTTATTTCTTCCAAAGTATAACTAACCTCATTCAAAACAGAAAAATCTGATAACGCTAAAATAATTCCATCAACTATATTCTTATATTCATTAATATTCTTATCTCTTAGTTCAACTAACAACTTCATAGTATCGCCTCACTAGACGTATTATACAATAAACCAAAAAAAAAAGAAAGTCATTAAACCTTCTAACCTGCAATATAAAATACAAAGTCTTTATCTTTAAAATAATATTCCTCACCAAATATAGAATATACAACAAACTCCTTATAAATATATAGCTTACCCTCTTTTATATAGTAATGAATATCATCCATATAATCATCTACATCACGCCATGATAGAAAACACGCATAATCACACTGATTAGAATCAATATATCCCTTTTTCTGTTCATCAGTATAAAACTTTTTAAATTGTTCTTGAACTTTATAAGACACAGTCTTTTCATCTATATTATATATTTGTAATAATTCACTATCATCAACTAGTTGTAATGTCTTTAAATTAAAATTATATGTCCTAAATTTAAACTCTGGAATTTCACTACTATGATTATCAACCATTTTCAAGACCAAAGATAATATATCTCCATTAATTTCAAATTCATAAGTTGCGATATTATCTTCTTCCTTTAAAAAATCATTCATCAACGAAACAATTTTTTTATTAACAGATGAAATAACCTCATTATTAATATTTATAGTAGGAACACGCGTAGTAATATTATCATCATTATCTCTAGAATAAATTGTATATACAAGATATTGACTTTTATCAATTTTCAAGTAATTAAAATTTTTATAATTTTTACTATAAAAGTAGTAGCCAAGTAAAAGTATTATTAATACTAAAGCGACAAAAGCAGGCAAAACCCTTACTATTCGACTATCATAACGAAAGCTAATATTTCTTAATGCTGACATATGTCTATTCTTTTTAATTTTGGGATGTTTTCTGTTCTCTTTAATACTAAACATAACAACCTCCTAGTTAACTCCATTGATTCGCATAATACCTTTAACAGGACTATATTTATAATTAGAATCGACAACAATACCATATTTATCACCCTTGGCATGCACAATTTCATTGCCATTACCAGTAAGTATACCTACATGACCTTGATACATAACAACATCTCCAGCCTTTATATTACCATCTGTTACCAAAGTATATTTACTAGTATCAGCCCACATAGAAACAGTAGAAGATGCTAAATTTATATTAAATCGCCCAAAAATATAAGATACAAAACCTGAACAATCTGCACAAATATTCGGATCTTTTCCTCCCCAGCAATATTTACCACCAACATAACTCTCAGCTAATTGAACAATGGCTTTACCCGTCGAGCTTCCTTGACCAATTCCACCTTGATTAGAATTACTAGAACCATTGGAATCACTATCATCATCTTCTGGTGCCACTAAAACTTTCTTTGCTTTTTTATCAGTTGGAGAAATATATCTATCACTTGTTCTATTTAAAACTTCTTTAGAAGCCTTTGCTGTTTCCCAGCAAGCGGAAATTTGAAAAGTATTTGGAAGAATACTCAAAACCAAATTAACAACAAAAGGTAAGAAAAAACAAATCACAGTTGCAGCCAATCGATTATATAAACTTTTTGGACCTTTCTTATTATCAGGACTTATCATCATTTGAGTAAATTGGATAGTAAGACCTACAATTAGTATAATAGGAACGACAATCTGAATGATCTCTAAAAACTGTCGCATGATATCTAAAATAGTCACAAGACCATAATCACTACAACAAGTTCCAACTACTTCATTACAAGCAAGTATTTGAAAATAATTATTCATGAACCTCACCTCATTTAATAGATAAAAACAATCTATTTTTTAGTACTTACAGAAATTCCATCTCCTATATCAAAAAATTCTGTTTCATATTTAGAATTATTTTTTAAATAATCAATATAATCTCTGATCTTTCTAACTAAAGCCCTAACATTTCTACTTTTAATCTCTTCGTCTTTTTTATCAACAAGACCATGGAAACTTAAATTATCAGTAATTATAGTACCCTCTGGATTTAAATTACGCTCAAAAAGTTCAAAAAACTTTATACTTTGTGCTTTAGCTGCATCAATAAATATAAGATCATACTTCTCACTAAGTTTTACATTCAAAGCATCATTATATATTAAAGTGATTCTATCCTCTAAATGAAGTTCCTTAATATTCTTAAGAGCTTCCAAATATCTTTTTTCATCACGCTCTATTGTAGTAACAACAACATTGGGACTGCATAAACACATCATAATAGCAGAATAACCAATGGCAGTACCTATCTCTAAAATGTTTTTTGCCTGATTTTTTATAATAAAAGTAGTTAAAAAATCAATTCCATCATCCATCATAATAGGGATTTTATTTTCTTTTGCATATTCTTTAATTCTTTTTATAACAGGATAGTTTTCTACCATATCCAGTCCCCCTTTTCTTTAATTTCTTTAACTTTAGCTTCATGTTCAGCCATTGTTTTAGTATAAAATATTTGACCATGCTTATCCGCAACAAAATATAAATAATCATTATTAGTAGGATGAATACTAGCATCTATGCTAGAAAGACTTGGATTGCATATAGGACCAATTGGTAATTTACCAGCCATTGTAGTACTTCTAGTATTATAAGGATTAACTGTCGCAAACTGTGAAGAAGTTAAATCCTTTGTCATAGGATACTGTAATGCATAATAAGTAGTAACATCACTTCCCAAATTCATTCCAGATTCTAATCGATTATTAAATACACCTACAATCATTTTTCGATTCTTAGCATTTGTCCCCTCTAACTCACAAATAGATGCCATTGTTATATAAGAATGAACATCATTAGATATTATATCTTTATAAGGACTAAGTTTTGTATCAGTCTCTTCTAACATTACCCGAATAATATCCTGAATAGAAATATCTTTATCTTTAAATTGGTAAGTATCAGGTGATAAATATCCCTCAAGAGGATAATAAATATTACTATCCAAAATAGAATCAGTTAAAAACCAATATTCACTAATTAACTCAGTAATATAATTTTTATCATTGATTACGCTAATAACTTCTTCATATGTATGATTTGTATGCGTCGCAATTGCCTCTGCATAATCAGTAATTCTAAGGCCCTCCTTAAAGGTAATATTCACATTATTAGGATTATAATTATTACCATTACTTAGAATATCGATAATTTCTTGCATAGACATAGATTTATTCAAATCATAAGTAGATGCCTTTAAAGAAATTTTAGTATTTATCTTTACTACAAAACTAAAAAAGCCCTTACTTCTAATTAAATCCTTTTCTTTTAAAATGGATGCAATTGTTGAAACACCAGTACCACTAGGTATTACCACCTCTATATCATTCTTGTCACTAGAATCTATTGGACTAGCTAAAAACATATAAACTCCCGCTAGTAATATTAAAAAACTACCAAGTACTACAAGAATAATTAATAAAGGTTTTGGTCTTCTTTGTATTTTTACTGCCATACTATCCCCTCCAGAAAAAATAAAGAGCTATTGCTCATTATCTTTACTTACTGATTTTCTAACTTCCTCTTGTAAAGTATCTAAAATAGTTTCTATAACTTTCCACTCTTTTTCAGTTTCAATCGCTTCTAATTTACTCTTAGGATCATCAGGGTTATAAGTAGAAGCAAACACTTGAACATTTCCCACTTCGTCTTTAGAGTTATCTGTATAAACTATATAATTCTTATTTGTTTCTTCGCTTTCAAAAGTAAATAATACATCATACACGATCTCATTTCCATTTTCATCTATCATTGAAAAAGTATTTTTCTTCATAATCTTTTCTCCTTATCTAAATACGTTTGTAATATTATAGTTGCCGCAACACTATCGACTACTTTCTTTCTATTTTTACGGGAAACTTGTCCCATAATTAACATATCAGTAGCACTCTTAGTAGAAAGCCTTTCATCTTGCAAATAAATAGGTATATCTAAAACACGTTCTAATTTTTCCTTAAACTTTAAACTAAGTTCTCCTTTAGGACCAATCGTATTGTTCATATTCTTTGGAAATCCTAAAACAATCGCTTCTATTTTTAACTCTGACACTAAATGGACTACTTCCTTAATTAAACGATTATACTCTTCATTATGCCTAATCGTCTTATAACTAGTCGCAATTAGCCCTGTTTTGTCACTAACAGAAACACCTAAGGTTCTACTTCCTAAATCTAAACCTAAATACTTCATTTATTATTCTTTTGAAATTCCCTTAAAAGTATCTCAATGATTTTAGCTCTATCAATTTCTTGAATCTTACTTCTAGCATCTTTATAACTAGAAATATATCCTGGATCTCCACTAATTAAATAACCAACAATTTGATTACTAGGATTATAACCTCGCTCTTCTAAAGCATCATATACCTCTTTTAAAGTAGTTCTAGTAAGCTCTGTATCAATTTGATCTACACTAAACAAACTAGTCTTATCTTGTGACATAAAATCACCTCACTATAATATCTAACTTAATTTTAACAAACATTTATATGAATTACAATAATTTTATTTTAAGCCATTTTAAATACAAAAGCCATATAGATCAAAAAGACTAAAAATATTCCTGTAATAATCCAACCATTCATCTTTTCAAAACCACTACTCTTATCCTTAACACCTAATCCAATAGATATTAAACTACCCCCTATAAGCCCACCAATATGAGCAAAATTATCAATTCCAGATGACAAAAAACCAATTACTAAATTCAATAGAATCAAAGGAATGATCTGACTCTTAATAACATTTCCTAAATAAACTCGGTAATGATAACCAAAATAAACAAGTGATCCCATTAAACCAAAAATAGCTCCACTTGCTCCAATGGATGCATAACTACTAAATAGGATTGAAAACAAAGCTCCTACAATACCACTAAATAAATAAATGATAAGATATTTTACTTTACCAAAGAAATTTTCAATTTGTGAACCAATAACAAATAAAGCATAACAGTTAAAAAGCAAATGTAAAAGATTACCATGTAAAAATATCCCAGTCACCAAACGATAATACTCACCAGATCGAATGGCATCTCCCCAAACTGCAAAATTATTAATTAAAGAATCATAATTACCAAATAATATGGGAATAACATATAAAACAACATTAATTGCAATTAGCATATAAGTAATCATAGGAAAATCACTCTTAAAAACTGCATTTATCTTTTTAGCGTCTTTTTTATTATGCTCATTAATATCACTAGTAATCTTAGCGAACAAAGCAACTCCTTCCTCATTATATTTAAGTTTGCGAGTTAAATCAGGAAAGAATTTCTTGATTAAATCACTTTTTTTAAAGTCATCTTCACTGTTTACTTTAATACAAGAAACATGATGAATAGAATCCAAGTCATACGATACATTATCACCCAAATCTAAGAATATACTTAAAGAATTCATACTTAAGGATAATGTTTTTTTCTTTATTTTTTTCATAATTCTTTTTGTTTTAAAAATATCAAAGTTGAATTGCTCATCATTATGAATATATCCAGATACTATTCTTACAACCTTATAATCCTCATCTAAATTTTCTAACCAAATTTCATTCTCTACCCCCTGTAAGATAATAGGATTATAGTTTTTTTCTATTATAAAATAATGAAGTAACTTCATAACCATTACATTTTTATCATCAATAAGTACTTCTGCATCCATTAAAATCCCCTCCAAAAAATACTACTACTATTATAACGCAAATCATAAAATAAAGAAAGAGGTGTAATTATGAAAAAAATAGTAACATTCTTGCTTATCTTACTTCCTTGGTATATATCGTCCCTACTACCAATCGATTATAATTATTATAAGGAATTAAACCTACCATTTTTCGCCCCACCAAACTTCTTCTATATTATAGCTTGGACAATAACTTATATAGGAATAGCCATCAGTATTTATCAAGTAATAACTTCCTACAAATTAAAAGATATTCCCCTCTCATATAAAATAACTCTACTTATAAATTATTTATGTAATCAAAGTTTCCAAATTTTCTTCTTTATTCTAAAAAATAATTTCCTAGGATTTATTTCTTGTATTTCCACATTCATATCCACTCTATTTCTATATCAAGAGACGAACAACTTAAAAGAAAAAAGTACAAAGTATTTAAATCCCTATATACTCCTATCTTTATTCGCAACAATTTTATCATTAACTATATATCTTATGAATATTTAAAACATTAAAAAATGGATATTTTGTATCCATTTTTATAATCTAAATTATCTAAAATTATAAATTCAACCCTTTAACCCTATTTACTTCTAAATCTTATAACTCTCCCTTATAAAAATATATCTTCATAGCATCATCAGAATATTTTGGTTTTGAAACATCTATATCCAATCCTTTACCTATAAAATATATTAAAAACTGAGACGCAATTAATAAATCAAATTCACATAATAAACCATCATATCTGCTTTCAACAATTATATTCTTGCCATCTTTCAAATACTCTAAAAGTCTATTCTCATATTTATTAGTTGTCTTCTGTTTAAAATATAAACTAATCCTATTATTTAAATTCTCATAATTAATAAATCTACCATGAGAAAAATTTTTTTTCTCGTGAACAATACAATTTACCAAACCAGACTCCACAATTTTACTTTCTATATCTAAACAAGCAGAATTAGTGTTATCACCTTTGAATATATTGATAGTATTTTCCTTACTAAATAATTTTAGTATATCTTGACTATTAAATAAATTCTCAAAATAATTTTTCCAATAATTTATAGAATCATCAATAAATAATTCTAAATTATACTCTGGATTTACCTTACTATAATAATATCTTAAAAATATACAAGCAGGAGCAACAGCTCCCTCAAAAGATAAAAAACCTCTTTCTTTTCCCTTATTCTTACCATTTCTATAACTTACAATATTACTCTTTATTATTCCAGTTTTCAAGACAATATCTTGTACATTACCTTTTGTAATAAGATATTTAACACTATTATCAAAATTTGAGACGCTATTAATAACATCATTTGTTGTACCAGAATAAGAAAATAATATTGCCTTATCTATTTTTTTATTGTTACGATAAATAACATCTCTTGGATATAGGGAATACGTATTACAACCATACATTCTATTAATAACTGTAGAAGCAAAATTAGCACCAGCAAAAGATCCACCAGTTCCTATAAATAAATAATTTTCGTTTTCATTAAATCCTATATTATCAAGCTTATCAATTACAGATAAACTAATAGCATTTTTTAGTCTTTTTTCTAAATTATTTATATTAATATTACATCTTTTTATTTTTTTTCTCTCAACTATAACAAAATTATCACAAGTACAAAAATCATTAACTTTATTAATTTTATATAATGTTTTTAAATGTCCTCTAGCTCCCATTTTTTGAACAACCTTATAAGTTAATTTTGTAGAATTATCATACCACTTAGAAAATTTATCTACTTCAAACTTAAAATCATTTTTAATCCAATCCTTTATAACAGAAGCAATAAAAGCATCTCCTGCACCAGTTGAATCTAATACACTCGATTTATTATTCAAACTAAAATTATAAACTTGATTATCATATATAAAAGTAGCACCACTTTCACCTCTAGTAATTGTAATTAATTTTGGTAAAAACAATTTATATATATCCAAATCACTCTTTAAATTAAACCTTTTTATTAGATATTTTGTAACCCGTTCATTAAAATTTATTATATCAAATTTACCTTTTATCTTATTTATTACTTCATCATCTTTTAATAAATCAAATTCAAAATATTGACCTATATCAATTATTTTTTTATTATTTAGATTATCAACTATTTCTTGATTTTTAATATTTAAATTATCAAAAATTAAAATATCATCTTTTTTAACATCACTTAATATTTTGTTTGTATTAATCAAACTATCTTCATACCATTTTTTATTATGACAAAAAGGACATCTTTTCTTAGAAGAAAATACTAATTTATTATTATCTTCAAAATAAGAAACATGAAAACATCTAGTTTTAATATTCCTTATAATATCTATATTTGATGTATCAACACCTAAATCACTTAAACTTCTAATAGCTATCTTACCAGCACAATCATCACCACAAACAGCATACACTGAAGTATTAAATTTAAACTTAGATAAATTAGCAATAATGTTATGAGCTGTCATCCCTCCATTAACACCTAACAACTTTTCGTTTTTATAATAATAATCAGTTACTAAATCTCCAATACTTACTACTCTCATTTTAATATTCTCCTTTTATATTCTGCAACCTCACTCAATTCATTATAATCATGATTCTTTATTAAACATTCTATTATCTTTTTTCTATTTAAATCAAACACGCCCAATGAATCCTCATACAAATTTAAATCATTCTCATCTCTCCAACTATATGGACTATTAAAACATAATCCCGTTATATAGTCAAAAAACAAATTGTAATCAACAGCAGTATGTCCCTCTATAAACATCTGATCAACTCTATTTACACCAGGATATCTTACTACACTTACATTTTTCACATTAAAATTACAATCATATAATGAATTTATAGCAAGTTGTAAGGTTTTCCCAGTTAGAACATTATCATCCAATAATAACATTTCTTTATTTAATATTAAATCAGAGCCTAACAATCCACCATGTTCATTAATATTAAACTTTCTAAGATCAATTAATTGCTTATTTGTATAACCAGATACCTGTTTACTAAATTTTAAAATTAATACCTCTTTAATATTTTCATTTATAACTTTATACAATATTGGTAACTCTGTTCCACCATAACTTAACCCACATACACCAAAGTTTTTAATTTGTTGATTTTTATCATTATTTAAAGCTATAGTAATATAATTTTCAGCAAAATTATCTATTTCTCTATATGCCCTATATTCTTTAGAATAATCCTGATCCAATAAATTATTATTAATAATCAAATATTCACTATACATATTTTTATATATCATATCTAATAAATTTAAAACTTTCAGTTTAGATAAATTATAGTTTCCTGAAAAACATAAATTAGCCATTTCTTTTTCCACTAATAATAAAAGACTATATAATTCACTACACTGATCAGATTCTAAATTTAACAAAACACTTTTATTAGAATAATTTGAATAAAGTTTATGATTAATAATTACTAAAAGAACATTTCTTATATTATCCATTAACCCCAAAATCATTTTTTTATTTTCAATACTATTAATATCATCAGTACTATCTACAGCAAAAAAAGCATCCTTAAAAAAATTTAAATAATTACAATACCACTTAAGTACATTTTCTTTTGTCGTTATATCATTACCACTATTACTTTCTCTATTAGCAAGAAAATAATAGTAGGTACTAGATCCTCTTAACAGATAATTATTATCATCCCTAATAGTATATAACAATTTATCATCATCTTTATTAGACCAAAATTTTTTTAATGGATTATCTTTTATCAATTCCCATTCAAACATAGGTATCTTTACACTACCGCTAAATTTATCAAATAAATCATCAATCCCATATATAATGTTAAAATTTTCATTAATAATTTTATTAAAATACTCAATATGATTATCCTTACCAAAAATTATCTTTTTCTCAATATTAGCATAATTATAAATATAATCATTTTTATTAGCACTTTCTAAACATATAGTAGGTAAGATTTTAGCATGTTTAATTAAATATAATGTCGCCTCAACACCCCTTAATATTTCTCCCTTATTATTAATAACTGGAAAACATGAATTTAAACTACCACTAATTTTATCTACACTATACCCCTGTTCACAATTAAGCATAGAATAATCGTTACCACGAATATCGCCACAATCACCAATTCTAATCATAGAATTTTTAGGTACGCCAATTATTCGTTCTGCTTTATCTATTGCTAAATCTTTTTTAGCTACACCAACCTGAATTACCATTTTATCTTCATATATTCCTCTAGTTATACAAATATTACTAAATTGATTCTTAGAAAGAATATCATCGATCATATCAAAAATCATATCAATTAATTGATCATTTTTATTTTCAAAAACCATTCTAATATTTATTATATCATTAGTTTTAGAATCCATGGAGTATGTAATATTACATATATTATTCAAAGATTTTTGTCCCAAAATTTCTATAATATTAACATTGAATTCTTTCAACTCATTTAATGCTTGTTTAGAAGAAATATACACACTGTTTTTTAATATATCACTTTTATCTTCTCTATTTGTAAAAAATAATCTTGCACCATCATTAGTTAAAACATACATTCTACAAAATTCAGCATCACTTATATTATAATTATCTTTCAATTTATCAAATATATCACTTTTTAAATCTATTAATCCTGTCTCTCCTCTTCCTGTAATAAAAACCACAGGAACCTTTTGTTTTAATAAATCAGCAATCATCTTGATTGCTCGTGAATCTATTTTTTTAGATTTAACTTCAGTTAATGTACCATCTATGTCAAAACAAACCGCATTATATTTCTGCTGTAATGACAATTTATAATTTTTTAACATCATTTCATCTAACATAAATATATCACCTCTTTAATAAGAATTGTAAACTTTGAACTCTTGTATTATCATCTCCTTGATTATTTTCATCAAAAAGCAATCCATACCCTCCATTATCTATCCATCCATTAATATTTTTAAAAGAATCATCAATTAATAAACACTCATTTGGTAAAACCACCTCATGTTTCTTAATTCCTGGAGGTACAAATATAATTGGAATGTTTATGTTCCTATGATTTCTTAAATCATCAACTTTAACTTTCATCTCATGCAATGTATGAATTTTTGTTAATATGGCTATTTTTCGTTTCAACATCTGTAGTTCTTTTATTATCTCAACAGAATCATTAATTGATTTTGCATCTCTAATAATATAGTCCCACTCTTCTTTGTGTATATTTGTATAATTAAAATATTCATGAAATTGTTTTTCATCATTATGATCACAAAATCCCATCATATATTTTCGTTCCAACATTCTTTCCTCAGAGTCAAGTATAACCCCATCCAAATCTATATATATAATATTTTCATCCATTACATGACCTCCTGAAACTATTGTAACATACGCAATGGAAATATTTCGTCTTTTTTATTTGATTGTAATAATTCTTTTTAATTCAAAATGTCTAATATCATTTCTCAATTCACAATATGCAACTACATATCTCTCATTTTTATAATCAAACATTTGTAATGGATGAATAGTTCTTTGTGAACTATTACCATCCAAACTCTCATATATAATATCAATTTTATCTGATTTTTTTATAGCGCCATCAATAATTTTCTCCATTTCATCACTTTCACTTATATCAATATTTAAAATAAATTTACTCTTTTCCTCAAATACAATATTCATTTTCTTTACCTTATCTATAAAATCCTGATATTTATTCAAAAATTTAAAATTATTTGTTTTTAAAATATCATAGGAATATTCCAATAGCTGAATATCATATTTATTTATACTAGTATAATTCTTTAACTTATCAATCATAAAATATCCACCATTAGGGCCCTTAAAAGATTCTATACATATTCCATTTTTAGATATCTCATCTCTATAATATCTTATCATCCTTTCTGTTACATTCAATTGTTTGGCCAATTCTTTAATTGAATATATATTACCAGTATTTAATAAATCAATCATATATAACATATTAGAAATTTTACCCATAAAACCACCTCTCAAATATATTTTATCATAGATTGGTAATGAACATTATTAGGAATAATAACCCTAACAATAAATTATCTAGCTAACCAGTCTTTGCAATTTGTATTCTTCACACTTAAAAATAACTTTCGAGGATTGCTATCCTGCATTATAACATTCTTATCTGCTTATTCTTAACACAAGAAACATCCCTATTAAAAGAAAAAAGTACAAAGTTCTTATATCCTTATGTACTTCTATCTCTATTCGTAACATTCTTATCACTTTCCATTTATCATTTATAATAAATGCTACATTACTCTTCATTTAACTCTTTTATTTCTTCTATAGATAAATTTGTATGCCTAGCTATAATATCAATATCAATGTTATCTTTTAACATGGATTTGGCTATTTCTATTTTCCCTGCCTTTAGCACTTCTTCTTTGTATTCTTTTTTCAAAGAATTCATGATCTTTCTATTATCTTCTTCGGCACTCATATACTCTCTAAACTCATAATCTTCATTTACTTTCTCTAAATCTGACATATATTTAGATACCACCTTATCTTTATTTGCTAGTTTTAATAAGTCCTCTTTTTCTAAATCTAACATGATTATATACTTATTATCCTCTATCTTTTCTTTGTCTTTATCATACCAAATTTTCTTATACATATCCATATTTAATTCATAGATTTCAAAATTTTTAACATAAGTATGCCTATCTTTATCTGTTAGTTTATATATTCTTTGTAACTTATTATCTTTTAATCCATAACTTAAGTTTATTTGTATAAACATTTTATCTTCATCATAGTTTTTGTCTACTAAAACACTATGTGAATATACATCACATAAATAAGACATATTTCTCGGATGAACATAACTTTTATCACTAGACTTAACTTCTATTTCAATTATTCCTATATCGGTTTTTAATATAGCATCTAAATGTTTTCTCTTTACTTTTAAATTAGATGAATTCCTTTCTTGATTTAAAATATCAATATCTTCTATTTTTACTTTTAAAATAGATTCTAATAAACATTTTAAAATACCTTTATTTTTCTCATTAAGCATCACTTTCTTAAAGGCGCGATCATACCTACAAGTATAAAATTTTTCTTCTGTTTCTATAATATCTCCTCCAATCTATAAACAAAAGTAAATAGACTATAACAGAAGAAAAAATTAAGTACAAATCACACTTTTTACAAAAGAAAAGAAGAAAGTTAATAAATTATTAATTTTCTTCTTAAACATTTTACTAAATTAAAATACAAATAACTAATTAATTATCAAGTTTAAAATATTTTAAATTTCACTGTAATTATATATTATTAGCATACTCTCTAGCTACTTCTAATACTTTATTAAGTTCACTTTCTAGACATTCAAAATTAGTATTCACAAACTGAATGTCTCCCTCTTTACTTTTAAGTTCATGTTGATAGGCAACATCTGCAAACTCCATAAACCCTAAATACTTCGCATCACTCTTCATAGAATGCACTAAGATACTATAATTCTTTATATCTCCACTGTCTTTATATCCTTTTAACTCAAGAAACTTATGATCTACTTCACTTAAATAATCTTTCAATGTATCATTATACATTTCCATATCTCCAAGTAAGCTTAAAGCATTATCCATATCAATTCCATTTTTTCTTAAATATCCTTCATCATACTGAGTACTATCCTCTAATACTTCTATATCTTTTTCTTTAATTGGCGTTAATTTTTGTGTATTAGAAAGTTCTTCCTCACTTAATCCTTCTACTGGAATAACATCATGATTTATATTAGTTATCACTTCTGTATCTTCTACTCTTTCCTTATGAACACTATTCTTATCAAATATTTCATTTAATACTTTTATTAATTGTTCCCTCTCTATTGGTTTTGCCAAATAATCATCAAATCCATCAGCTAGATACTTCTCCTTCATTCCTGTTATTGCATTTGCTGTTAAAGCTACTACTGGAATAGCAAACCCCTCAATTTCCTTTAACTTCTTAAGTGTCTCTACTCCACTCATCTTTGGCATCATATCATCTAGTAAAATAACATCATATTCCTCTCCTGCCTTAATTCTATCTAAACATAAAAACCCACTATCCACACTAGCAATAGAATTTGCATTATACCTCTCAAGTAATTTAGTGGCCACCTTTATATTTAATAAATTATCATCCACTAATAATATCCTCTTATCATGCAAATCTAATGTTGTTTTAACCTTTAATGGTTCCACTACCTGTTCTACTTTCTCTATTCTTTGATTTAATACAACTGTAAACTTACTTCCTTCTCCATAAACAGTATGTACTATAATCTTTCCACCCATTAACTCAATTAACTGTTTCGTAATAGCAAGTCCTAGTCCTGTTCCCTCTATTGTTGTATTTCGATCCTCTTCAAGGCGTTGAAACTTAGTAAACAACTTATCTACACTATCCTTTTTTATTCCACGTCCAGAATCTTCAACACTTATAATCAACTTACAAGTATTATTATTCTTAACACAATTCACCTCATATTTAACAAAACCTTTATCTGTATACTTAGAAGCATTACTAAGTAAATTCGTTACAATCTTCTTTAAATTAGCATGATCTCCATACAAGACATCAGGAAGATCTGGCGCAATATAATAACTAAAATCAAGTGCCTTCTCATCCATCCTTGGCCGAATTAACTTAGCTAAATCTTCAAATAACTCTCTTGCATGATAACTAGAATTTACTATTTCAAGTTTTCCAGCTTCAATCTTAGAAATATCTAAAATTCCATTAACTATCTCCAAAAGAGTCTTAGAAGCATTCACAATATCCTTAGCATTCTCTTTAGCCTCATCCAAAGAATCGGCCTCACCTATACAATCGCTAAAACCAACAATGGCATTTAAAGGTGTTCTAATTTCATGAGACATACTAGACAAAAAATCAGTCTTAGCTTGATTGGCTTTATCTGCTTGCTCACGAGCAACTTCAAGTTGTTCTATCATCTTTATATCCGGATTTTCTATAGTATGATACATAATAAAAATTATAAAACTTTCCATCGAAGTCATTAATAATAAATTAGGATTTAAAAATTGAATAAAAATAACACAGACACCTAAGACCATATATGCAAAAATAGGAAGACACTTAATACGTTTAATATTTTTATAATTTTTTAATAAAATTACAATCCATAATATTAGACAAACACCACTATATAAATATAATGCATAGGTTGCAGGACCATATGAATAAACATAACCAGGTGTAGTATTATAATATAATGGCAAAATTACAATTAAACATATAAATACCAAACATATAACAAAGAGATTTCTTTTTACCTTTGTAAGATAGCTCTTATAATTACTTTCATCACTTTTCCTTGAAATTGCAAAAATATAAACTGTAAATAAGGTTATCCAAGTTACTAAATATATTAAATATCCCTTACAAACTATAAAATTGATAATTGGAATCTTATCTGAATATAAAATAGTAAAAATACTAAACACATCTAATATTAACCCAATAAAGTTACAAATCAAAATATATGAGAAAATTTCATTTTCCTGAGTCTTAATACGTTTCTTAGTAAAATACAAAAACATTAACATAAGAATATAAAAGAAACTACAAATTTGAAAAGTTATAGAATTCAAAATAAACCACCTCAATTCTAATAAAGTATACCAAAAAAAATATAACTTTACAACAAAGTTACATTTTTTTGTTTTGCTTCAATAAGGTTAAAACTTTATCTCTTAACTCTTTATTAGCTTCATCAATAGACATACTACCAATTTTATATCCCTCACCATAACTAACCATTAAATTATCATTACCAATTGTATAATCACCAGTAACCGCAAAAGGAACTATAGTGGCATTACTCTTCTGCGCCATCGAAACAGCACCATACTTAAATGGTAAAAGTAAAGAATCATAATAATTCTCTTCCGAAAGATTATTTTTCAAATAAGAATCCACGTCGACAAGAGCATCTAGATATTCTTTTTCAGATACCTCTCCATCAATATATAATTGTTGTAAAATATTAACCTGAGACAATAATGGTTGTTGTTCTTTTAAAATTCGACTAAATTCATCCTCAGACAAACTACTATTAACCTCATCATATAATTCTTTAATTTTATTTGTCTTCAGATGATTTCTAGTTCCTTCCGGAAATAAACCAACTGCGCTACCAACATCTAAGTAATTTAGTGCTTCATTTACAGATTCATGGGGGTTCCCAAATCTATCAACGCATATAGCCCCTGTTTTTCTAAAAAATGGTCCCATCTTCCCATCAAAATATTCCTTTTTAGACATCCAATGAGTAGTTCTCTTTGTAGAACATATAACAGGAAATTGATCCCAAACATGTAAGTGATTCCCACATAATAACAAAGGGCCATCTTTAGGTATATATTCCTTATTAATTATAGTAGGTTTCAAAAGTAACTTAAAAGCAGGAGAACCAATTGCTCTAACTATACCATAGCTAGTTTTAAACTCATCTTTATCAAATTTTCTTATGTATGAATTACTATGATTTGTCTTTTGATTAATCAAATTATAAAGTTGGGAAAAGTTATTAATACGAAATACATTTTCTCCCTCAATTCCCTGATTATATTTAGCATCTACACAAATGACATTAGCAATTTCCTTAATTTTGTCGATATTTTCTTTTTTATCTTCGATCATAACATCTATGCCTAATTTTTGACAAAGCTCAAACTTTTCATTAGAACTTTTATCCTCCGAGCAATAATATATTGCATCATATATTATACCATTTTTTCTCAACCAGTACTCAAGCATTTTACGAAATAAATTACCCATTGTATTATCCTCAGTAGTATGAGCTCTTCCAGTGATAATATAGATTTCATTCCCCTCTTCTTTTAATTTATCAATAACTAATTTTGCATCTTCCCTAATTGATTCTGTTAAACTATATTTCCATATATATTTAGTCCAGAATTTCTCTCTTTCTGCTTCACTGCAATGAAAAATATCACAAATATCATATCCTGTCTCATCAATATCTTTAATATCCTTAAAATACTTTTTACCATACTTTAACTGATATTCTTCTAAATTTGTTAATACTCCATCAACATCAATACCTATTTTCATCTATATCCCCCCTACCTTTTCGACTTTACTAAAACGTGTCCTTGTTCATATTCTTTTAATTTTTTATGAGATACCTTTCCTAATAACGTTTGAGGTAACTTTTCCAAATACTCATATTTCTTAGGAATTGAATACTTATTTAAATTTCTTTGACATAAATCATTAATACTTTGTTCAAGTTTCTCGTTTAATTCATACCCCTCATTCAAAACTATAAAAGCTTTTGGAATTTGCCCTTTATATTGATCATGAACCCCAATAACAGCACACATCAATACTGCCTCGTGTGACTCAATTACTTCTTCTATTACATTAGGGTAAACATTAACTCCACTAGAAATAATCATATTACCTTTACGCGTCGAGAAATAAAGTTGGCAATCCTCCTTAGAATAATATCCTAAATCTCCAGTATGTAGCCATCCATCAATTAAAGTATTTTTTGTCTCTTCCTCATTATTATAATACTCCTTCATTACAGATGATCCCTTAATACATATCTCACCAACTTCCCCCTGATAAACTTCAATATCTGTACCAGGCTTCACAATTTTTAAATTAGTTCCAATCATCGGAATACCAATAGAACCATAAGAATTATAATCACCCGTTGCAAAGGTAGCTCCAGCTACAGCTTCACTCAACCCATAACCCTTACTTAAGTTAATTCCGAAAAATTCATTAACAGTATCCTCTAAAGAATCTTTTACTAAATCTCCACCGGAAACAATATTCTTAACATAAGAAAAATCCTTATTATGCATATTTTTATTTTTCAAAATCCCCTTAAACAAAGTAGGAACCCCTAAAATATGATTAGGATGATATTTATCAAAAACCTTATCAATATCTTTAATCTCAAGCTTAGGAATTAAGATACATCCAACACCCAATGACAAAGGCAAATGAAGTGAACTGCATAATCCAAACCCATGAAAAACTGGCATAACAGTCAACATCTTTTCACCTCTTTCGAAATTAGAAGTATTATTTTTAAATTGTTCAACCATAGAATTAAAATTTTCATTAGTTAATACAACAGCCTTTGATTTACCAGTGGTACCACCAGTATGTAACATAACAGCGGGACTATCCTTTTCAAATGGAAATGAGTCACTTATTTTATTTTCTCTACCTTCCTTAATAAATTTCTTCCAAGAAGTAAATTTATTATTATCAGGTAATGCTACCTTTCCAAATTTTAAATTATAACCAATCTTCATTGGTAAAGACATAGAATCACTTGGTGAAACAACGACAGTCTTTTCTACATTCGTATCATCTATAATATTAGAAATTTTATCAAGTGAGCTATCAATAGTTAATAACAATTTAGAATTAGATTCCTTTAAATACTCTTTAATCTCATTTTCCGAAGACAACGGATGTATCATATTCGCAACTACACCAATCCTATTTAAAGCATAAAATGCTGCCACCGCCTCTGGAGTATTAGGCATACAAACAGTAACAACATCACCAGCTACTATACCACTTTCCAATACACCACTAGCAAACTGATTAATCATCCCTTCTAATTTTTCATAAGAAATTTTTTTACCAAAATAAAATAAGGCGTCATCAGACAAATGATCTTTATTATTCTTCATCATATAATCATAAATCGTCATACTTGGAACTTCAAAATCAATAATCTGTTGCTCAGTATAATACTTTAACCAAGGTTTATCCCAAGATATCCTTCCCATTGGTGGACCTTGTATATTACCCACAGCTAAATCCCTTAAATATAAATCTCTCATTTTATCATCATTAATATTTAAATCTTTAATCATAAATTATCCCCCAAACAACTACTTAGATTTTACCTTCTCAACAGTTTTAATACCAATAATACCATCTCTAGTATAAATCTTACCTCCAACATAGGAAAGATTCTCTAAGAAATCTATACAATCCAATTGTTCCATATGTAAATCTCCGGTCACAACCTCTAGATGACTAAGTCCACCTACATTAATTGCATCAGTTATATAAACATCTCCCATTACAACCTTCAAGTTTTCCAAATTCTCTAAATTATGTAACTTCCGAAAATCAGCATTACCCCATATAATATTTAAATGACTTAATTTATCACTAGAAACTAATGCACTATATCTAAAATCATCAACAAAAACTTCATAATTACTTTTAGAATTCAAAAATGTAGAAAAATCACCTGTAATCTTATCTCTAGAAATTCCAAACACCTCTGAAATCCTCTTCCTTTTAGATTTTTTTACATTACTACCCTCAATAAATAAATCTAAAACTAATGCATTACCTTTAAGTAATAATAAACCTTGCTTTACCTTACTAAACTCATCATAACTATCATTAACCTTACAATAAAAATCTAAATACTTATCAAATTTTTCTTTATAAATTTGACCACTTAAATATTTATCTTCTGTTAATGAAACAATTTTCTCCAATAAATTATTATCCATAAATCCCCCTCTTAATTGGCTCATATTATAACATTTTTTCTAATAAATGTCAATAGTTGTCAATCACTTTTGTAATCATTTTGTGATAATGTCATGTTATATCATTTTTTGAAAATGTCAGT